>SMXJ01000149.1 GCA_004356305.1 Bacteroidota bacterium
AGAAAATGTCTGCTAGACATTTTTAACGAACGAGCCAGCTGGCGCATGGGCGTCTATTAAACTACCTCAACAAATAAACCATCATCGGTATTATTTACTTTAGCAATGCCATGCTTCGTCAAGCTTTTAATAGTCTTATCCCATTTCTTGTTGGATAGTCCCGATTGGGTTTTGAGCTCGCTGAGCAATATCCTCTCGACTTTCTGTACGATTGCAAATACGCTCTTCTCATCCTCATTCAATTGAACGTCTGCGACGACTCGCCGCTCGGGTCTCATTTGGGGGAAGAACAGTACTTCCTGTATCGATTCATTGTTGGTCATGAACATTGTCAAGCGGTCAATTCCAATTCCGATTCCTGAAGTAGGCGGCATTCCGTATTCCAACGCCCGCAGGAAATCCTGGTCGATGAACATGGCTTCGTCATCTCCTTTTTCAGATAACTTCAACTGGTCTTCAAAACGTTCCCGTTGGTCGATAGGATCATTCAGCTCGGTATAGGCGTTGGCCAGCTCTTTTCCACAGACCATCAATTCAAATCGTTCTGTAAGCCCTTCTTTGGTACGGTGCTTTTTCACCAACGGACTCATCTCCACCGGATAATCAATAATAAACGTAGGTTGAATATAATGGTGCTCGCATTTCTCGCCAAAAATCTCATCGATCATTTTACCCGCTCCATAGCTTTCATCTACTTCAATGTCCAAATCCATACAGACTTCCCGTATTTCTTCCTCGCTTTTTCGATACAGATCGTAACCCGTATGTTCTTTGATGGCGTCTAAAATACCAACACGAGGGTAAGGCGCTTTATAATCGATCATGTTGTCACCAAATGGAGCAGTGGTTGTTCCATGAAGCTCCATAGCTACTTTCTCAAGTAAGCTTTCGGTGGTGTCCATCATCCAATTATAATCTTTGTATGCCGCATACATTTCCATGATGGTGAATTCCGGATTGTGTGTCCGGTCCATGCCTTCGTTTCGGAAGTCTTTGGAAAATTCATACACCCCGTTAAAGCCGCCAACGATCAATCTTTTCAGGTATAACTCGTTCGCAATTCGCAAATACAAGGGAATATTCAGAGCATTGTGATGTGTGAGGAATGGCCGGGCTGCAGCGCCTCCGGGAATTGGCTGCAGAATTGGGGTTTCCACTTCCAGAAAACCCATCTCATTGTAGAAATTACGAATGGTATTGGTGATCTTCGTACGCTTTATAAAAGTGTCTTTTACCTTTGGATTGACCACGAGATCTACGTAGCGCTGTCTGTAACGTAGCTCGGGATCGTTGAATTCGTCGTGTACATTTCCCTCAGCGTCTGTCTTAGGCAATGGAAGGGGCCGAAGGGTTTTCGACAGCAAAACAAATTTTGTTACCATCACGGTTTTTTCGCCGACTTTGGTGATGAACAATGTGCCTTCGATACCTAAGAAATCTCCAAGGTCGATGAGCTTTTTGAACACCTCGTTGTACATGGATTTATCTTCTCCGGGACACAGTTCATCCCGGTTAAAATAAACCTGTATTCGTCCTTCACTGTCCTGTAAATCACCAAAAGCCGCTTTTCCCTGCACTTTCTTGCGCATCAATCGTCCGGCGATGACCACCTTTTCATTTTCGATGAAATCTTTTTTAATAGACGCCGAAGTATGGTCCACAGGATACAATTCAGGAGGATACGGGTCGATACCTAAATCACGTAGTCGGGTGAGTTTCTCTCTTCGTACGAGCTCCTGTTCAGAAAGTTGCATAGAATGATTGTGAAAATAAGGTGCAAAGATAGCGACAATCAACTTGTAAATCAATAGCTGTAACAAAAGGAACATCCTCAGACCAATTAGTCAATATTAATCGTAATTTTGCACATATGAATTTTTGGAGAGTACTGCTTTCTATTTTATTTCCCCCCCTTGCCGTGATAGATAAAGGTTGTGGTTCTGTATTGATTGTTTTAATTTTAACTATTTGCGGCTGGATCCCGGGAGTGATTGCCGCACTTATTATATTAAATAACCCAAACCGATAATTTATGTTTAAAAGATTGATGTTCGTTTTCGTGATAGCTCTCACAACTGTGAGTTGTCAATTTACCGAAACCATGGTCTTAAATGAGGATGGAAGCGGGAGGATATCCATCAGTATGGATATGAAAGAAATGATGGCCTTTGGTGATATGATGGACGATTCGACTAAAGTAAAAGTGGATACCATTATTAGTATGAAGGATTTCCTGGCCGAAAAGCGGGACAGCATTTCCGCCTTGTCCAAGGCCGAACAAGAACGCCTGAAGAAGATAGAGAAATTCAGTTTTCACACCTTCATGGACCCGGAAACCAATGAAATGTACTTCGATGTGTTCATCGATTTTAAAAATATAGAAGAAGCTGATGAATTGATGAATGCATTTGAAGGTAGTGGCGACTTTATGCAGGGAATGGGAAGTGATACCACAGTAGAGAACGACCCGAGTTCCGGAGGAATGGTGGCGGTAAAATTTAAATTTAAAAACGGAAAGTTTACACGGGATGCCTACATAAAGGACAAGGCAAAACACCAAGTACAAATGGATAGCCTTAAAAATGGGGAGAGTTTTATGGGTGGTATGATCTATAAGCTTAAATATACGTTTCCGAGAAAAATCGTGAAATCTTCGGTTGATGATGCCAGATATTCAATGGATGGAAGAACCATCGAAATTCAACGTACGTTTTTGGAATATCTCAGAGATCCCGATGTCCTCGATCTCGAAATAGAATTGGAGAATTAGAAAGTGAACAAACAAATAGAAATACGGGACTTAGGCCGTTTGGACTACAAAGAGGCCTGGGATTATCAGGAAAGGATCTTCAAGGGTATTTTGGATATAAAGATCAAAAACCGTAGAGAAAAGCTCACTGTTGAAACCCCGAATTACTTTCTCTTTGTAGAACATCCTCACGTCTATACATTAGGGAAAAGCGGTGATGGGGAAAACCTCTTGATCAAGGAAGAAAAGCTAGCCGAAATTGGAGCGACTTTTTATAAGATAAACCGCGGAGGGGATATTACCTACCACGGCCCCGGACAGATTGTGGGCTATCCAATTATCGATCTTGAAAATTTCTTTACCGACATACATAAATACCTTCGGTTTTTGGAAGAAATGGTGATCTTGACACTCGCCGAATACGATTTGAAAGCCGAGCGCTCCCAAGGGGAAACAGGGGTATGGTTGGATGTGGGCACTCCTTTTGCCCGTAAAATTTGCGCCTTGGGCGTACGTGCCAGCCGCTGGGTGACCATGCATGGGTTCGCGTTTAATATCAACACCAACCTGGGTTATTTTGACCATATGAATCCCTGTGGGATCAAAGGCAAAGCCGTTACTTCTTTAAACGTTGAGCTGGGTAAGAAAGAAGTATCTGTTTCCGGAGTAAAAGAAAAGTTACTAAAACATTTTGCCACGCTATTTGAGGCAGAGTTTATAGAAAAAGTATCTAGCTAAGATAAAGTGGATAAACTTGGTGCATTCGCATAGTTACCTGAAGGAAAATACCGTTATTTCATTGTCACTTGCCTGTGTAATGAGTAGAATTTTGTTTGCAACCGATGCGATCTCTGCCAGGGAACTGCCATAAACAGGGAAGCCGGACTGAAGTTTTCCATTTTTACTGTAGACATATACTTTACTTTCCTGTATTTCCGTCACCGTGATATACGTTGTGCGATTTGCAATAAAAATATGCGGTTTGGTGTAAATACCAAATGGAAGTTCGACCAATTTCCCATTGATACGTAATAAATTGTCATCCAGTGTTACTTTGGTAGCTCCACGGGTCGTGAACCAATAGTTATCGGATACATTGAGCGCTTTTGAATTAACCTTCCCCGATTGTGAGATGGATTCCTTGCTGTTCTCTTTGGTGATGACCACAAAGTTCAAGCCTTCCTTTGCGATGGGTATTTTTGAAAAGTTAAACTTTTTATTCACAATTATGCGATCTTTTCCTACACGGTTCAGAATGTTTAGCTTACCATTTGCTTCTGCGATCAGTATATAATCTTTGTTTCCCAGCCGGATGTGTTGTGGTGCCAGAACTATGGCAGAGCCTGCTTTTTTAAAAGTGAATCCCGTAACGATCTTTCCTTTACTGTCATACATCATCACTTCTTTGCCCTGTGTAATTACAAATCGGTAGTCGCGTTTCCTGTCGTAGTCAAATATTGAAATCGGCTGAGTGATATCGTCTTTGAATTTCTTCGGAAAAGGAGCCACGGTATTTCCATTTCGGTCCAGAATATAGAAAGTATTTCGCGTAACAAAAGCCAATTGCTTTTTGCCATTTCTAAGTATATCGACCTCTTGAACCTTACCCAGAATAGGCCCGTCCAATCTTTTTTTCCAAAGCGTCTTGCCATTGGCGGAAATAAGATACAGCTCATTGTTTACATCCTGCACTACTATATCCTTGCCTTTGGTGCGATGGTTACTGAAAAATTGAGGGTCGCCTAAAATTGTGTTATCGAATTGCTTGTTGAACACTTGAGAGATCACCCCGGTACTCTGCTGAATTGGAGAGGCTTCTTTGCATACCAAATTGGCGTGAGCAAAATCCCGGTCGTAGCTCAGCTGCAATACGGCTAGAGGAAACTTTTTTACGCGGCTTTTTTCGGAGGTTAAAAAAGGTGCGATCCAACCGCTCACATTCCCCTGCAGATCGTACACAACAAAGGACGATGCCTGGCTGAGTTGCAAAGCTGTGTTTTCAAAATAGGAAGTTTTTGCAAGAGTTGCACTATTTTTATATGCGGCAATAAGTCCTTGTGCAATGGCTTCGGATTCAGTAAAAATAAAAAAATCCTCCAACTGAAAAGCATAAGCTGGACTGATATTTTCAATAAATGGATAAAAGGGCTTAAAAATCAGAGCTTCATCGGTAAAATTGAACAAGTCTATTTCCCTGAAACTTCCTTTTTCAGAAATAAATCTCCCGAATTCATCACCCGTTATCTCGGGATCGATACTCTTAAGCACTACAGCGTTTCCTTCTTTTAAAGTTATACTGGCAACTTCATTTATCGACCCGAACAATGGATCCAATTGTGCCGTATTTCTATGGTACAACTGGAGGTTTTGTTCCAATAGTTGGGCATCGTCGTAGGTAATGGCCCGTGCCTGAAGCGCATCGGTCGGTATCACTTTCGCGATCGTATTCCGCTTAGGATGTAATCCCTTAAATACAGAGATCAACTGGGGCATACTATCTCGATCGAAGATCACACCACTGGCGGTCACCCCATCGGGAAAGACTTCCATTACAAGGGCGGCTTGTGAACCAAAATTTATAGTCAAAGAATCATTTATTTGCAAGTGGTTGGGCTGAAAAATAGTCACCAATTCGTTTTTTGTTTTAAGTGAAAACACTTTTTTGAATTCAGGATCGCTTTCCGTTTTATGGTCGATGATCTCTTTCAAAAGTATTTCTGAAGAGGAAGCGACAAAAACACTATCGATGGTAGAATTAAAGATACTAAAATCCTGCACGGTGGATCGTTGAATTTGATAACCCTTGTAATCACTCTTCTCTGAAGTCGAATTCGGTATAGAATCAACTACAAAAACCAAAGGATGTGCTTTGGTGATAAATGTAAAATGTTGAATGCTGTCATTTGTTTTTTGAAAACATATTACACTTTCACCCTTAGGTTTTAAATGCGAGACAAAGGTTTTTCTGTCTTTCAGAAAATTATAAAAGACAGGCCGTTCCAATTGTTCAAAGAGGTAACTGCCGGCCAGATCACTTTTAGCCGATTCAAGATCAGCGATTTTTAAAATGTTTTCGGTGTTTTGTGGAATGTAATCGAACAGGTTTCCGGTTCTTTTGGTTTGCTTTTCACAACTCCAAAGGCAGAAAACAATGAGAAAAAGTAAAATAAGTCGATTCCTGTGGAACATACACAAAAATAGCAAGGATTTGAAGGCAATCGATATAAGAATGGAAATGTTTATATACTTGTTTTTAACAATCAGGATATATTCCCTATCCCGATAATTATCGGGACTATAGGAGATTGGATTGAAATTTAATTCAATAGATCCCTGTTACGAACGCATACTTTATAGCAACTTGGCACCTCTCTAAAAGGCTTCATTCACACCAAAATAAAAACCACTACTGCCATCAAGGCCGAATCCAATATCTGCTCGAATCCAGGTGTCTTGATTTTCTAGAAGTTTAAAGCGGATACCACCTCCAACACTTGGCTTGATATTATCAAAATTAAAGTAATCATTCGGTAAATTCGCTACCTCTCCGAACAATCCAAAGCCGTTCAATGCCCAGCGCGCACGAAATCTGTATCGATATTCAGCTTGTATAACATACATATGCTTATCGATAAATCTTCCTTGAAAATATCCTCTTGCCCGAGTACTTCCACCAAATGATGCCAACCCTTGAAACGGAGGATTCCCATAATTACTTTCGTAGTATACCTGAAAAGCAATAATACTTTTTTCACCCAATCGTTGATAGGTGCGTAGGTCGCCGATGAATTTATTGTAAACTTGTGTAGATCCAAATATTTCACTCGTAAATTGAGCGCTCATTTTAAGGAAACTCCCTGAAATAGGAGAGCCAACATTATCTCTTGAATCTAAATTAAATACCACTCCTAAACCACTTATTATGGCATAGTTACTCCCGAGAATATCACCAGCAGCTAATAGACCATCTTCTTCTACTTCGGTTACATCGTGATTTTCAAAAATATATTCGAAACCGAAATTGAGATGAGGTGGCAACCTTTTTAAAAAGCTCATTCTTAATATATGGGAAGTCATATTATAGGACTCTTCATCACTATCATCAGTGTCTATTCCGACACCCCAAAACGAATTGGGAAAGATTTTATATTTATAGCTCATATCTAAATAATAATCTCCTTCGCCAAAATATATTTGTGGCAGTATATCAAAAATTGATTGCTTGTTTGATGTAAAAATTGCATCAAAAAATATATTGGAAATCCGATCATTGTATTTGTTCTTTGAATTCAGCAAAAATAATTGCCCTCCCACTCCAAAACCAAAGTTTGTTTCGGGCGTGTAAAAAATAATTGGAACTCCAATTAATTGATAATTCTTGATCTTTGCAATTGTGTCTGTTTTAAAAACATCTTTTGGGTTCTGCGCCCAAGAATTTGAGATCAAAAAAATCAGAAAGAATATATATAGGAGTCCGCGTTTCATCAAAAGAAAAATTCATCCAGTAAAACATTAAATCCGAAAGTGAATGACAGATCACTCAACACAAAATTGACATTATTTATGGTTCCTTCCGGAATCCCTTTTTGTTCAACTTTAAGCCAATTAACATTCGCGGTTAGTCCCAAATCAAATGAAATCCGATCATGTAAAACATAAGAATATCCCAATGTAGAAAGTATGCCTATTCCATTTCCTTTACTGAGTAATTCGGTAAATTCGTCCTCCAACATTAAAGAGGTTTCATCTCTATAGACTACAAAACCTGGGGATAAGCCATAAAAAAGCGATCCTATGTTACTCTTGGAAAAATAATACTTAGCTCCAGGTCCCAGGATTAAAATTTCAGTATTTTTTTTTACAAAATTACTTTCAAAATTCTGCCGTTGGATATTAAATAGAAAACCTACCAAAACCCGATCTTTAATAAATTTTCCTGTACTTATATTAATACCGTATTGGTTACTGCTGCTTTTATTTCCTAAACTCGTATTTTCAATTGTACCGGAACTTATGGAACCCGATAAGCCCGTGAGCCATCTTCCTTTTCTAAAAGGGGTTTCCGTAGTGTCTTTTTTAATTTCTTGTGCAGTAAAACTTGTTGATACCGTAAGAAATGTAAAAATTAAAACAATTGTAAGTAAAGATCTATTAACCAATTTGTGAAATTATTGTATTGAAAATATCGATAAAAATAAAAAAATAAATTGAATAATTTTTTTTTAACATCTAAAAATCCAGTTCTAACTGTGCTGGTACGAGCTTAAAGCTTTTACGATGATAGTAAGTAATACCAAATTTTTTGATCGCCTCTCTATGCTCTCTTGTAGGATAACCTTTGTTTTGTTTCCAGTTGTACATCGGAAATTCCTCATGAAGTTTTGTCATATATGCATCGCGATACGTCTTTGCCAAAATGGAAGCCGCTGCAATATGTAGATACTTACTGTCTCCCTTAATGATGCATTCATAAGGTGTTTTATGATAGGGTTTAAATCGGTTGCCATCAATGGCTATAAACTGTGGTTGAGGGCATAGCTTTGTAATCGAACGATGCATACCCAAAATTGAGGCGTTCAGAATATTGATCTTGTCGATTTCATCCATCATTATATGAGAGACGCCATAAGAAATTGCCTGTTCTTCAATGATGGCCTTTAATTCCATTCTTTTTTTTTCGCTGAGTTGTTTGGAATCCGTAAGCCACGGATGGCTAAAATCATCGGGTAAGATCACAGCGGCAGCCGTGACAGGCCCTGCGAGGCATCCACGGCCTGCCTCATCGGTGCCACATTCAAGGAGATCTATATGGATTTTGAGTTTTAACATGAATAGAAATACCGGTTTACTAAGTTACTTATTAGATGTGAGATATGAGTAGTGAGACGTGAGATATAAGAGCTAAGACAAAAATAAATTAGTCTATCATCTTATATCTTATATCTAACATCTAACGTCTCGTTAAAGAGTATTCGCAATTAGATGGAATAATTTACCTTTGCGAAATAAGATCATCGTCGATGAAAAAAACACTCTTGCTACTACTACTTTTTTGCCCCTGGGCAACTGTGTTTTCGCAAAACTTTCCTGCCAATACTACAAATGATAAAATTTCAACCCCTGAAAAGCCGTCAATTGATCTTTATAAAATAATATCCATCGATAGGGATACGACCTACCTGGACACCAGTCTGACGATCACAAAAGCTTACAAATTCAATTATTTGCGTCGTGATAATTTTGAGTTGCTACCCTTTGTGAATGTTGGACAGACTTATAACTCGCTTGCATATACTTTTGATGATCTCAACTTATTACCTAAGTTCGTCGCTCAGGCGCATCACTTTAATTATATGCATATCAATGATATTAATTACTACAGCGTTCCCACCCCATTAACCGAATTATATTATAAAACCGCTTTTAAGCAAGGTCAACAATTGGATGCCTTTTTTACCGTCAATACGAGCGAGCAGTTCAATTTTTCAATAGCGTATAAAGGAGTTCGATCTTTGGGTCAATACCAACATAATTTAACAAGCACAGGGAATTTTAGGTTTACATCAAATTATCACACTAAGAACGGGCGGTACAATATTCGCACCCACATGACTGCCCA
>SMXJ01000150.1 GCA_004356305.1 Bacteroidota bacterium
AAATTGACTTAAGCAAATTAAAAATAGGAAACACAATTTCTTATAAAAAACGGGGGCTTTCATAAGTATATGATTTGGTGCTCCAAAGATATAATTAAAATGGGTAAGTAATTGTTAAATAAAACATTAGGAATGTATTTTATCGAATAAATAGTGTATTACATCGAAAATATAAAAACTATCTAACTATATTGTAGGAAATATATTTATAAAAAGTAAGAAAAATGAAATTTCAAAAACCTCCAATGGAGCTGCTTTTTAAGAACTTTTTATGTTTTTTAAGACTAAAAATGACCCCTGTCAGTTAGCTTTGATTATCAGCCATTCAATTTATTATACAAGATCCCGTAATATTATTGTAAAACATGCGTCCTATACAGGAGCTAAAACATTTACAACCATGAAAACAATATTCCTTTCAGTCATCACCATTGTTTTATTTTTTCAAACCGACCTAATTTCACAGGAGTATACCATAGACGCCAGCCATAGCGCTGTATTGATGAAAGTACAGCGTTTCGGAGTAGTGAATGTGGTTGGTAGATTTGGTGATGTCAGCGGTACCATGCAATTCGACCCGGATGATCTTTCCAAGACTCAAATAGATATAACCGTAGGTGTGGATAGTTACACAGCCAATAATCCGGGGGGAGAAGAGTCTGCCAAAGGCCCGGCTTTTCTGGACGCTGCCAATCATCCCAGTTTAAGCTTTACTTCAACTAAAGTTATTGAAAAGGATGGAAACCTCTAAGTTTTGGGGAATATTACGGTTCATGGGGTTACCAAAGAAGTTGAGTTTCCGGTTACATTTATTGGCCCGGCCCTGGACCTTCCCACCAGAAAGCAATCCATAGCACTTAGCTGCACCATAATAATAAACAGATTGGATTTTGGCGTGGGACCGGACCGGACCCTGCCGAATGGAACGGAGATCATAAGTAACCGGGTTCAAATCGATCTTGAGATATTGGGAATAGCCAATTGATTACTGCCAGGTGACTTTATAAACAGTGTCCAGCTTATTAGAACCCTGACTGTGTTTTATTCAGAAGAGAAAATTATCCCTTTTGCTTGATGAGCTTGAGTTGTCCCTGACCATTTGTCGATTTCAATGAAATGACATACAAGCCGTTGGCCAGGTTATCACTTAGTTCAAAGTTCAATTCATTTTTACCTTTATGCAGATCGATCTTTTCCTCACTCACAAGATGGCCGGATATGTCCCAAATAGTGAGCATTGCATTGGCAGGCCTGCTTGTCTCAATAATAAGATCAAAATATTTCTGTACAGGATTAGGGTAGGCAGTTAATCGAATGTTCCTAATTTCAGGAAACGGAAAAAATTCAACAGAAAGTCCACCTCTAGGCTCAGCAACAAATACATTTTCTTGAATTGTTTCGATGATGGTGTTTCGTAGAATGACTTCTGAAAGTTTAGTATTTTTAATTTCAGTAATTTCATCAGCCGTAAAACCAGGGTCATTCTCATAATAATATCGATCACCATCCCTTAAAAATTCGAATTGCATTTTTAGCATAGTATTTAAGGCTTCACCTATAATCGCATTCGATAAATGATCTTCGCTCATAAATCCGATCCACGGATCTACATCATTGATATCACCATAGATCAACTCTAATTTATCTCTTAACTCGACATTCGAGGTTAAACTATTGAAATCGGGGTGGGGTGGAAGGGACAGATCTTCTCGAATTGTATTAAAATCGGGCAACCCTCTTTCGCGGGCACGTTCAATATTAATGGATAATAGATCAATTCCACCGTCACCGGGTTGACCAAAAAGGAAATTTCTGAGATCGTCCATGATCAATGGATCTACCAACTGATGTTCTTGTGCTGCTAAACCACGAAAGAAAGGCTCGATCCCACCTTCATCTTTTATTATTGCAGGATTGAAGAATCCATCTCTTAAATCAAGCGCTCCAAACGACCAAACATTACCTTCTTCATCATAACGTACCAGGCGGCCATTGATCATAGTATGTCCAAAACGATACGCCGCTGCGGAAAAGGAATTCAAAATATTTGCTTCAACGGAAGCTTCATAACCCGAATATGGGCTCAAAACGATACCCATATTAGGTAAGAATTCTTCATAAGTGATTGCCTGTATAAGTGCGCCTACGATCTTCCTTGCACGCTGATAGAGCTCTTCATCGGTCCAGTTGGGGTTTTCGATTATCAATTCATCACATATTCTGTTATGCTCCCGCATCCATAGGATATGAAGCGAAGTGAGTCCTGGTTGTTCGTTAATACGAATATCCCCGCCAACGTAAAACTTTTCCGGTAATGGAAATCCGTCCAGTATCATAAAAGGAGCCGAGGGATCGATTGGCCCGTCAAATTCGCCGTTAATAGTGTTCCAGGGTAGCAGATCATCGTTCGATGATTTTAACTTACCGAAAAAATGAGTCCGTAACCAATGTGCCCTTTCAAAATCACTGCCATATACACCTGAAGCATCTATAAAGCTGGTAATTTCATTGATATGTTTCCTCGGGTTGTCCAGGTCGTAACCCGAATTGGGATCTGACAGGGACCTAAACATTCTAATAGTTTGGGTACCGGTGCAATCGGGATCAAACAGCGGTTCACATTCGGGAATAGGAATGTCATTGGGTTCATCACTGTTGTCATTATTGAAATTGATATCGTGGTCTATAAATTGACCCCATCCCCAAACAAAATCGCTTAATTCGAGTTCATTTGCCATGAACTCGGTCTGACTTCCAATCACATTACTGATAATTCTCGGATTTTCCCGATCCTGTCCCCCCGGTTCGCTTAAAAGGTCGGCGAAGCCATTACTCACAAAATTTCTGAAGTGCTCGAATGCGGCTCCCCAGTCCGGATGTTCCAGGTTATTTCCCGTCCCGTCAAAACTTCGGTTTTCTTGCCCTATTCCGTTATAGCTAATCGATAGTATGAAAAGCAATAGTAATTTATTCATCATTGGTTGGTTGATTGGAGAATGTAAAAATAGAAAGCTAATCTAATTAATTATCAAAAAATAGAAATTTAATTATGAATAGTTTAAATAATTAGCCTTTACGGCACGAATCCAATTTCTGCCCGAGCCGGTAGTTATTCCATAAATACATGTTTCTTCTAAGATTCTGTCTCTTTCTTGGTTTTAACGGGAAGAAATTCTTCCGGGAAGGGGAAGAGGATGGTAGAATTCTTCTCAGCTGCTATATTTGACAATGTTTGATACAATCGCAATTTGATCGCGGACGGGGACTGATCTATCAGTTTGCCAGCCTCCAATAATTTGCCTGCTGCCTGTTCTTCGGCCAAGGCCAAAATAACACGAGCCCGTCTGGAACGTTCGGCTTCCGCTTGACTCGCCATCATACGCCGCATATTTTCGGGTAATTGAATATCTTTTATTTTCACGTCGTTGATCTCAATGCCCCATTCCTTGGTTTCTTGTTCGACAATTGTTTTAATATTTTGACCCATCTCTTCCCGTTTGGAGAGGATGGTATCGAGCTCGACTTTACCGCAAACATCTCGAAGTGCCGCCTGGGCCAATTGGGTAATTGCAAAAGTGTATTGTTCCACCTCCAAAACGGCCTTTTCCGGGCTGTTAATTCTAAAGAAAACGACCCCGTCGATACTACATGGAACATTGTCTCTGGTCATCACTTCCTGAGATACGATATTGATAGTGATCACTCTGATATCTACCACCTGTATCGTTTCCACGATGGGAATGATCCATCTAAATCCAGGCTTAAGTGTTTTAATATATCTCCCGAACCTAAACTTCAAGGCTCTTTTATATTCGTAAATAATTCGAATTCCGGCGAGTAAAAAAATTCCGAATATGACGCTGAATATTACCATTTGATTCATAACTATATGTGTTTTAAATTATCTGAATTTGGATATGATAAAAGGCAGAAAACACGATTAAATGTCTTTTAGCCTTTGGGGTCAATAACCTCAAAATAAATTCTTTACAGAATCAATTTAGCTATAAGGGTGCCTTTTAAAGTTACGAAAAATTTCGCTAAACTTTATTCATACAAAGCCGTAGCCGAGGAATTGTAGAAAATTCAATTTTTTGAATCTGATTTCTCAATTTATTAGATATCCTGAACAGGTTTAATATTTAGAGTTTTGTAGGGGATATACCATACATTGTTTATGCGGTCTATGCCTCCGCCCATTTCTTCCTGTATTACTCTGTCTATTATAAATAGACCTTTCTCTGCCATTCTTTCAAAGGTATCAATTCCATTGTTTGGAAAATTTTGTCTGGTTCTATGGATATTGAATCGATTGGCAAACTTGGTGTCGAACGCCTGTTCTATCCCTTCTTTACCAATCATAAAACCTAACAATCCGCCCCAGGTTGCCGTTGGATTATCAGAATCCCAACCGGCCAAAGTACCAATTTTTATGGTCTCTTTAATGTCTGCTTCACCATAAAATAAACTCACCAAACTTGAGGCAAAGTTGATTCCTGCAGCAAAGCAGCCATTACAGTATAGATTTTTAGAGGTAATATAGTATCCGTCTTCCTCATTGACCTGGTACCTTACATAAATAGAATCTCTGGTTTGTTCCCAGGGTAGTTCAGATTCATATTTGCTTATTACAAAATCATACATTTTTGCTGCATAACTACCTTCAGGTAGCCTTTTCCGAGCTTCGTTTGCCATCCAGGAAATCTGTTGATCCATAGGAAGCGTTTTATCAACCCTTGATGCTAAGGAGTACATAATGACATAGAATTCGGAAATCCATGCAGCATCCTGCCGTGCAGTTGTTCGGATTGGCAGATTAGCCATTTTAAGAGCTATATCAGGACGTGCGGGTGAGAATAGTCCAAATATTTCTGTAGTTAGCTGTGCATCTATCATTTCAAAATGTGGATTTATCGCAGGATTACTCGTTTCAGGAGGCAGTATTCCTTCACGCATTAAATCGAAAGCCTTTTGATTAGAAACCCACAGGTAATTCTCCTCTTCTACTTTGATATGTTTTAACCAACCGTCACGTATCTGCTCACTTGTCAAGATACTTGTTTTATTAATGTATAGCAGAAATTGATATATATACTCTATATCGGTATCATCGTCGGCTCCCCATACCTCACCTTCATATCTGATCACAAAGTCAATTGATTCAGACAGATCACTTGGCTTGCCTTCTCCCCAAATACTTGGTTGGTCGGGATTTCCCCAGTCGTCTCTCGTGTAAAATTTCCCTGTTTGAATCTCACCAATGTTCCCAATTTTGTCCATCTCGGTCACTAAACCAGTCCAGTTCGCAATACATTCTCCGAGCCAAAATCCGTACAGGTTTTTTAGGTACTCATCTCTGGAAATAATTATATCGGATGACTTAGGGATATAATCCTTGTAGATCAATTCAGGGTCAAAAGCGGCCTTAGACTGTTCTCCAATTTCCGTGTTTTTACATGATAAAATGGAGAAAAATATCAATAGCAGTATGCAGTTATTTTTCATTGCTCAATTGGTGCATTTAATTGTCACTAAAGTTAGCACATCTGGATTAAGTTGCCACTAACTTGTTTACAATATGGTGAAATTGAAATGTGTTGAAATAAAAAATCCCTCACTTCTTATAGCAAGGGATTTATCGGAACTTTAGGATAATGGAACCACTATCTGTGTATTGCATAGCTGCTGGCTTTTGCAAATTCTGCTAATTTTTCATTCCATTTACCCAGTTTCTCAGTCCAATATTCTCTTAGATTTTTCATAATACTGAATTTTAAAGGTTACTACTCATTTTAACTATTTCCTTATTCTTTGACCTTATTTAGGCTTTAAAGTTTAGTCGCCTACAAGAAAAAGCCTTACGGTAAACTTAGTTTTCAATAAGTGTGCCATTTAAAACCTGCTGTTGCAAGACATTGATGCAACCTACTGATTTGCAAAATGTTAAGAAAATATATTAATTATGAAAATTAAATTTATGCCAATCTGTTCCCGGATGTTCTTGACATTATTCTGTTCCATAGATCGATATTAATTGTGTTTCACCGAACGACATTATTCATTTTTTCAATAGCAAGAAATAATACTAGTACTTTCCTTAAATATTTCCTATTTTTAGGCTAAATCCATCTATCATGAAAATATATGACGACAAGCACATAAAAAACGTTGTTTTTGTTGGTGCTCATAATGCAGGAAAAACAACCCTGGCTGAAACCATGTTGTTTGAAGCCGGACTTCTTAACAGAAGAGGAACCGTCGAGGCCCATAATACCGTATCCGATTATCATGAAGTCGAGCATGAAAGAGGCACTTCCGTCTTTGCGACCCCTCTTCATACCGAATGGCGCAATTACAAGATCAATATAATAGACACACCCGGTTTGGATGATTTCGTCGGTGAGATCATTTCCTCCATACGTGTTGCAGATACCATAGTTACTGTGCTAAACGGTCAATATGGCGTCGAAATTGGCACAGAGATCATTTGGGATTATATCGATAAATACAATAAACCCACACTTTTTGTGGTCAATCAAATAGATCATCCCAACTGTAATTTTGATGATAGCTTTAAAAGTATCAAAAGGCTGGTTGGGAATCGCGCCGTTCAGATCCAATATCCAATGACACTGGACGGAGCGCAATGTATTCTCGATGTTTTAAAGATGAAACTCTATAAGTTCTCTCCAAATGGAGGTAAACCTGAAAAATTAGAGATCCCCGAGGATCAAAAAGAATTGGCCGATGAATTGCATAATGAATTGGTTGAAAAGGCTGCCGAGAATGATGAGGCCTTGATGGAATTATTTTTTGATAAAGGAACTTTGAACGAAGATGAAATGCGACAAGGGATAAAAGCGGGAATGCTTAACCATGAACTCTTTCCGGTGTTCTGCATATCGGCACTTAAAGATATGGGATCCGGTAGATTGATGGGTTTTATCGATAACGTGGCACCGGCTGCTGCCGACTTAAAACCGGAACAAAGTGTTGCGGGGGATGATATTCTTAGCGAAAAGGATGCTCCGGCCGCCTTGTTTGTTTTTAAAACTGTGTATCAGCCAAACCTTGGTCAGATCACGTTTTTTAAAGTGGTCTCCGGGGAAGTCAAACTGAATGATAAATTGGTAAATTCCAGAAATGATGAAACTGAAATCTTGAATCAGCTGTTCATTATGGACGGGAAGGAGCGGAAGCCCATTTCATTGCTAACGGTAGGAGACATTGGGGCAACATTAAAACTGAAATATACCCAAACCAATGATACCTTACATAAACCGAAACACGAAATAACCGTTCAGCCCATTCAATATCCTCCTTCCAGAATTCGGAGAGCTATTTTTGCGGAGAACAAAAATGATGAGGAAAAATTGAGTGACGCACTTAAGAAGATACATATTCAAGATCCAACGGTGATCGTAAAATTTTCTAAAGAAGCCAAACAGCTAATTTTAAATTGCCAGGGTGAATTACACTTAGCGACCATAAACTGGACCCTCAAAAATATCTACGGAGTAGAAGCGAGATTTGAAAAACCTAAAATCTCGTTCAGAGAAACCATCCAGCGAGCCTCTACGGCAAATTACCGACACAAAAAACAATCCGGTGGTTCCGGTCAGTTTGCGCAGGTACATTTAAAAATAGAGCCCTGGCATGAAGGGATCGAAGAACCTCAAGGATTCAATATTAGAGGAAAGGAAGAGATCGAATTGCCCTGGGGTGGAAAATTGTTATTCTATAATTGCATTGTGGGCGGTGTGATTGATCTGCGTTATTTACCTTCAATAATGAAAGGAGTATTGGAAGTCATGGAAGCGGGTCCTCTGACCGGATCCTATATTCGTGACGTTCGGGTGATGGTTTATGATGGCAAGATGCATTCGGTGGACTCCAATGATATTTCCTTTAAAATTGCAGGGGCACACGCGTTTAAAGAGGCGTTTCTAAATGCAAATCCGAAGTTATTGGAACCCACTCAGGAATTAACGGTAAAAGTTCCGGAAGAGATGGTTGGAAATGTGATGACCGACTTACAATCCAGGCGATCCATGATACAGGGAATTGATAGCCAGAATAATTATCAGATTTTGAAGTGCATTACTCCCGAAGCAGAGTTGTATGGATATTCTACAGATCTGCGTTCGTTAACTCAGGGGAGAGCCACTTTTAATACGACATTTTCGTCCTATCAGCCTGTTCCTGCCAATGTGCAGAAAGAATTGGTGAATCAGGAGT
>SMXJ01000151.1 GCA_004356305.1 Bacteroidota bacterium
AACGACTCCATTAGTATAGTCTTAGCTAAGGGAGCGTCCATTCTACAGCATATAGACTACAATAAAGGTATCGGAACAGTAGTGATATCAAATCGAAACCATGGCCCGCAGTAAAATTCACAACATAATAGTTGGACTTACCAGGTTCTAGAACAGTTTCGGGCGATGTTAACAACAATTGACTACCCCGAAGCAACAAGCACCCCGAGGTTCATTACTACGCGTTCGGAGATGAGTTTGTCGGTCTTGTCGAAGTGATAAAAGGCGACGAACGGCAGTTCTACGTTGCGGCCCGTGGCTGCAAAGCCTAGGAATTCACCGACATGTTTGCCACACAGGCGTCCCTCGACGATGATTTCATCCTCTGTGAAATGTTCGGCGTCGATACAGTTTTGAAGGTCTTCTAAAGCGCCGTCTGTGCCGGAAAACCCTATAAGGATGTGCGCATCACGAATGCTTTTCGGGTCCGTGAATGGGATTCGGTTGTAAAGCATCTCACCGTCAGATGAGAAGGTCGCCATAATACCATTCAAGTCATGGCCGTTCTCAACGTCATAGTGGGTTTTAAGCAGGGCTCTTCGACGGGCCTTCTCGCTCTCGGTAATGGTCATGTGTGTCATTATTTATGGATTTAAGTTTATAATAACACAAAATTGCATCTATTTATCCCAGCAGATGTTACAACATTATTGAAATAAAGTATAAGATTTTAGATCGTGCCCAACAGCAGAGAGGTACTATACCTTGTCGAGCTGCTTTCTGTCTGACTCCAGCATATTGCGGAATTGTGAAGGCCTCATTCCGGTAATTTGCTTAAACTGGTTGGAGAGGTATTGGGGGCTGCTGTAATTCAACTCAAATGCAATCTCGTTAATCGTCAGCTCTCCGTACTTAAGGAGTTCTTTGATTTTCTCGATTTTTTGTTGAATGATAAACTTTTCAATTGTTCTTCCTTCAATTGTAGAGAAAAGGTTACTTATATAGGAGTAATCACGCCCAATTTGCTTCTCTAATATCTGTGATAAGTTCTCTTGTGGTGGGCTGCTATCTGTATTGTAGTGCACTTGATTGATGATGATGCTCTTGATGTCATTGATCATTCTGTTATTGCTGTCGTCAAGGAGTTCAAATCCTTCTTTGGCTAAACTGTGTTCGAGTTCATTTTTGTTAATCTGATGAGGCCAGATTAGTTCAACTTTTCCAAGTTCTATGCTTTTAATTTCGTACCCCAGCTTTTGTAATTCCTCCCGAACAACCTTAACGCAACGGTCGCACACCATATTCTTTATGTAGAGTTTGACTGTTTTCATTTTACATGGCACACAACGTGTTTGTGTATGGTTTCGTTGCGTTAGTTTAGCGACTAATTTACTAAATAATTACAGACCAACGGTTCGACTGCGAGGAATTTCCGATAGGAAATTCAGACCTGCCTGCCGGCAGGCAGGAGCAATGAACTATACACGGTGTTACCCAACATTTTTTATTTCACTGTGTTATTTTAAAGTTCCGTATTAAACCATTGATTTGTTGCAGTAAGTTGTTTTTTCAAAATCCCTAATATTTATTGAGATAATTGGAACATCTGGGAACATCAATTTTAATTCAGTAACTATTCTTTTCGAAAGATTACTTTTTTGAGAGACAGTTCGTCCTTCCATAATATTAGCGAAAATGTGAATGAAATCATCTTTAGTATTTCCGATATTGTAATATTTAAAAGGATTAATTCTTACTTTAATATCTCCTTTATCAAAAAGGTCAGTTGATTCCACTGTATCATATATTTTCTGAATAATTTCTTTAAGTGATTTTATTTTTATAATCTTTTCTCGTTACTGTATAAACTCCATCCAAGATTTTTCACTTTCTCCAAATCAGCTCTACTGATTTTTGCCCCAAAATGAAGACTTGAAGGACACCCACAGGCAGAACATGTCACGAAATTTATTTTTTCCGAGTCAAGAACGACTATGTCATACCCATTTAGAAAAAATAATGCTGAACTAAGATCTGAGAATATTGTTTTTTCACATTGATTCCCTGCGTGATGCTTAATCCATATTAAGTTTTCAGAATTATCTGAAGAAGTTGTAGTCTTGTCTTGACTTGATTTACACCCTTGTATTGTGATTAAAAAAGTACTTGTGATAATGAATAATAATAATTTCATTTTTGAGAATCTATAAGATTGATCGGAACAAACGTCAAGCCGATTTACTTCCTAGCAGTATATTATCTATTATGCACAACTAGTTAGTAAACGCATTTTATTGGGTTTATTTACCTTTCAAATATAGCTCGTTTAGGCAACATTTCGAAAGGACTTGTGATATTTGTGAGATTAGTGGTACTAACATGTGTATAAATTTCTGTAGTCTTAGAACTACTAGCATATACTTTAGCTCAATAAAAAAGCCTTTTCAAATCATCTGATTTTAAAGGCTTTACAAGGATATGGTGTGGTCCCACATGGGCCTCAAACACGATATTGACGGCAGCCAGCTACGAGATGTGTTCTATGAAGAAAATGATATGGACCGTATTATTTCCTATTGCAAAAAGGATACTATTATTGTGGCTCAAATTTTACTGAAACTTCGGAATGAAGACTTGCTTGCAGAGGATGAAATTCTTTCGGAGTAAACAATACTAAATAAAAACCCACCCGCCAGAGGCGGACGGGTTTTTAATTCAGTATAAATTAGTAGATCATTCTTTAATGAAGCTTTGTATCATCAACTCTTCCCCATCGTTTACTTCCATGAAATAAATACCGTTTTTCAATTTTTCAACATCTATTGAATCTCGAGAAAGAACTCCTGTTAATACAATTTGTCCCATAATATTAACAATACGATACGTCATCACGTTGCTTACATCAAATAGTTTAACATTCAATGTTGTTTTGACCGGATTAGGATATAATACAAAATCTCTTTCGATATAGATATTGTCCTCATCTCCCAGGAATCCCTCAAATGCCCCACCTAAGTTGGTTATCGTATTAGTTTGGATAGGTGCAAAGCCTGAGTTTCCGGTTATTGTTACTTGATCAATGTATATGCGATCTCCATTTCCACTGGCATCACATCTAAAACGGAATTGTGCATTTGTAGGGAAATTATAAACGCCATTATCTACGGTGACAGTAGCGTTATAGAACGAATTATTTTCAAAATCAGTTCCACTTGCATAAGCTGCAACGGTATTCCAAGAACCGCCGTCATGGAACTGTACCCAGAAATCTTCTCCATTCTCCATACTATTAGGATAGAAATAGAATTCAATCTCTATAGAGTTATATGAAGTCACATCAAAAGTTCCTAGTGTCATGACTGATGAACTTGTGTTATCTCTCAATCGTATAGAATACAATCCTTCAAAGGAACGCGAAGTTGAAAGACGGCGACAATCAGAACCACCATCTATCCAACCGTCCCAACCGGTTTCAAAGAATCCCTGGTGCAATACCGTAGAACTTGACTCGCTTAATGTGGTTACATTTACAATATTACTGGCCCCCGATTCATTTCCGGCTGCATCCTTTGCAACTACCAAAAAGCTGTAATTGGTAGATGGAATGAGCCCGGTCACAATAAAACTTGTGCCGCCGGTAGTACCAATAACCCCTACTCCTTCATATACATCATATCCGGTAACACCTACATTATCTGTTGATGCCGTCCAGGACAGATCCGTAGTTGTAGAAGTCGTATTTGAAGCTACTAAATTAGTTGGAGCGGTTGGAGATTCGGTATCATCCAGAGTTGTGACTCCCAAGGGTGCACTGGCAGCCGATTCATTTCCGGCGGCGTCCTTAGCAACTACGGTAAAACTATAGTTGGTTGCAGGAGCAAGTCCAGTAACATTAAAACTCGTCGTTGCCGTTGACCCTATAACTGCCACTCCTTCATACACATCATATCCGGTAACACCAACGTTATCGTTAGAGGCCGTCCAAGACAGATCGGTAGTCGTCATCGTTGTATTTGAAGCCGTAAGACCGGTTGGTGCGGTTGGTGGTTCCGTATCAGGTGGAGTATCGGTAATAACTGCCACCGCATTGCTTGGTGGCGATTCATTACCAGCTGCATCCTTTGCAACTACCGTAAAACTATAATTTGTTTCAGGAGCAAGTCCGGTCACATTAAAACTTGTGGTTGGTGAAGAGCCAATAACGGCTGCCCCTTCATAAATATCGTATTCGGTAACACCAATGTCATCGGTTGAAGCTGTCCACGAAAGGTCTGTTGTAGTAGTAGTCGTATTCGAAGCCGTTAAATTAGTTGGAGCCGTTGGTGGGCTGGTGTCATCCAGGGTGGTAACCACCAAGGGTGCACTGGCGGCAGATTCATTTCCGGCGGCATCTTTTGCGACAACGCTAAAACTATAATTGGTGGACGGCGTAAGTCCGGTGACATTAAAACTTGTCGTTGCCGTTGATCCTATAACCATCACTCCTTCATACACATCATATCCGGTGACACCAACGTTATCGGTAGAGGCCGTCCAGGACAGATCGGTTGAAGTAGTTGTCGTATTATTCGCAGTGAGGTTGGAAGGAACCGTTGGAGCTTCCGTATCAGGTGGAGCGTCAGTGGTAACTGCCACCACATTACTTGGCGGAGATTCATTTCCGGCCGCATCCTTAGCAACTACCGTAAAACTATAATTAGTAGATGGAGTTAATCCGGTTACATTAAAACTTGTACCGGATGTAGAACCAATAAC
Source organism: Bacteroidota bacterium (assembly GCA_004356305.1). GTDB lineage: Bacteria > Bacteroidota > Bacteroidia > Flavobacteriales > Flavobacteriaceae > Aureisphaera. Next base: position 4,735 of record SMXJ01000151.1, read on the forward strand.
TGATACTCCTTCATACACATCATATCCGGTAACTCCTACATTATCAGTAGAGCCAGTCCAGGATAGATCTGTAGTCGTAGTAGTCGTATTGGAAGCTGTTAGATTTGTAGGAGCTGTGGGCGGCTCTGTATCGGGACCTCCCGTCGCCACTAACATAATATTATCGATGGCAATATCGGCTTGCCAGGTACCTCCTGTAAGCCTGTTGAATCGAACCATAACTGCACTTTCTCCCAGATAAGAGGCAAGGTCGATAGATTGAGACAACCATGCATCACCTTGATTCCCGGTTTGGTTCCATATACTGGTCCAGTTATCTCCACCATCAAGACTTACTTCCAGGTCTATACTTCCCATATCATTGGAACCAAACATATGATAGTTGAAATCGAAGTTAGCAGCTGTTTTATCGCTCAGGTCAAAACAAGGTGACTCCAGTATGGCGCGTTTATTTGGATATCCGGTCCCATTACCCGACGCCTCCACATAGATATAAATGGTCCCATCGAAGGCGCTGGATGGCCCGGTGTTGTTTGAAGGCGTACCATTGCTGTCTCGCGTCCAGTCCAGATCGTCGGCAGTTGATTGGATCCAAACACCGAAAGAACTTTCAAAACTCTCCGAATACGGAAAAGTATTGACTAAATTGGTACAACTTACCGGTGGTTGAACATCGGTTGTAACTGTTGCCGAGTTGCTAGGTGGTGACTCATTTCCGGCTGCATCCTTAGCGATTACCGAGAAACTATAGTTAGTTGATGGCGTGAGTCCCGTAACATTAAAGCTTGTCCCGGAGGTAGTACCAATAACCCCTACTCCTTCATACACATCGTATCCCGTAACACCTATATTATCGGTAGAAGGTGACCAGGAAAGGTCTGTTGTGGTAGATGTAGTATTGGAGGCGACAAGATTAGTTGGTGCGGTGGGTGGCTCATTATCAGGGACTACCGAAGTAATGGTGATCTGAACGTCATCTATTGCCATATCACTGGCGAATCCATTACCCAAGGTGGCATCAAATCGTAATTTGACAGTACTTCCGGCAAATGCTGAAAGGTCAACACTTTGATCATTCGTCCAGCTATTGCCCTGGTCACCACTTATGCTCCAAAGAGTGGTCCAGCTTGAACCACCATTATTGCTAGCCATAAGAGCTAAGGTCCCCATGCTGGATCCCCACATATGATAATCGAAGGTAAGTTCTGACGAATGATTGGCGGGTATGTCGAAACAAGGTGAACCAATAATAGCACTACGGGGAGCTGTCCCTTGACCTCCTATATTGGAGGCTTCTACAAATGTATAATGTGTTCCTTGATTCGAACCGGACGGGCCTGTGTTAGACGAAGGTGTGGTAAATCGGCTTCGTATCCAAGAGCTGTAAGTGCTGCAAGTGGCTTCCTTTTCCCAGGATTTTGTTTCGAAGTCCATGGTATAAGGAAAGGTATTTACGGTTTGTCTGCAGAAAGGAGTACTTACGGCTGCGTCATATAAACACTGAAGATCATCAATAGGCTCATAGCTTGAGATATTGGGAAAAGTAGTTTCAAAAATATAGGGTGTGGTATCTCCGGGGCGTAATACTTTTACAAATGCGGCTCTACCGCTTTGACCACTTCCCTGGCAACGGTTATCACCACCTACACGTTTGGCGCCTTGTAAGGCCGCCATTAGTTTATCGGCCAGGCTCCCGGTAGTATTTAAAAATGCTGTTTCCATATCGTTCAAAATGTCGATCTGGTCGCTGGTATCGAGGATATTACCCTGAATGGCATAATTAGGGCCAGTTATATTACCTGCCCAATTACCGTTAGTAGAACCTGTATATCCGGCTGTTTCCAAAGTAGATCCATTGAATCCAACAATCCCGTATTGCCTGTTATTCGCATTACTCGAACAACAATCATTAGCATCTAGCCATGCGATAATCTCGCTAGGTGTATCGCCTGCTAACATACGCGTACGTGCGTTATCCTGATTACCGCTTTGATAGGATGCCTGTGTGTGTATCCCCCCTATAATATTGTTTGATCCATCCAGTACAAGATCACTTAAAAAGTCGATAGTTCCACTGAAACAACTACAAGCGGCACCCCCTACTTCCCCGGTAACAGGATCATAAGCCACTATTGAAAAAGTATCGCCCTCGTGATCACGGGAACGATCCATATCTATGGCTTCCTCAAGTAAATTATTATCAGCTATTGTGATGAGCAGATTTTGATCTTTTTGTAAGAGATGACTACAAAGAGTAATTCCTGACAACACCAATAAAGTAATTAAAGTTGGGAATTTAGATAGGTTTTTCATAATGGAAGAATTTAAATTTGTTATAATATTTAATCATGTACGATACCTTGCAACATGATTATTGTTTTAATTGCATTATCGATTCATACCTTTTTAACCCACATAAAAAAATCGAATCATTCTAATTCTGAAAACATAGTATAAGAAACTAGGTTCGCAGTTGCTATAAGAAATTAGGGAGAAAAGATTATAGAAGTTTGTTTAAATTAATTTACAGTTAGGTTAATCATAACAATTTAACGAATATATGTCTAAATATATCATTTCTTCCAAAATATCTATGGCATTGCCCTTCCATTTCTTTGGAATGATTTAAACCGAAGTCGAATCTCGCGAGGTCAATGACAGTAAGGGTTTCCGAAGAAGTTTTAGCATTTGTTTTAGCTCTACAAAAAACCCTTAAATAATCTGTTGATTATCAAGGCTTTATAATACATTAAAGTGGTCCCACATGAACCTAGGTATCGTACAGTGTTATGGAGTAATGTGGAGTAATACGTATTAAATAGGTTGTTTGAAAATTTTGAAAACTGTACTATGGAGTGGTAAAGATGTATAAAGGTTTGAGCATCGATTGAGAATTTTATAAATTTCCTGAAATAAATCGATATCCAACCCCGCTTATGCTCACAAGATGTTTTGGATTGGATGGAATTACTTCAATCTTCTTCCGAATATCAAGTATAAAATTATCGATCGTACGAGTTGTTGGAGTTTTTTTATATCCCCAGACCTCGTCTAATAAATCATGTCTATGAACAACTTCTCCTTCACGTTGAACAAAATATTGAAGCATTAAATATTCTTTTTTAGAAAATCTTACTTCTTTTCCATCTACATAAGCGTTCATTTTTTTAAAATCAATTTCTACATTTCCAAAAACGTATTTCTCTAATTCCTTTTTTACTGGATCTGCTCTTCTTAGAACGGCCCTGATTCTGGCAAGTAATTCCGAGAGACTGAATGGTTTTGTAATATAATCGTCTGCACCAAAGTCCAAGCCGGCTATTTTATCCATTTCAGAGCTTCTTGCAGTAAGCATAATAATGGGTAACAAGGGTTTCTCTTTTTTTACTTTTTTGCAAATCTCAAACCCGTTCATTCCCGGCAACATAATATCAAGAATTAATAAATCAAAGTCCTTTTCACAGACTAGATTTAAGCCATCAATTCCATTGGTAGCTGTACTAACATTGTATCCTTCAGAAATTAAGTTGTCTTGTAGGCCCATAAGGATATTTAAATCGTCTTCAACCACCAATATGTGTTTTTTCTTATTCATGATATTAAATTTAAAACTATGGTAAATTTACTACCCTTTCCCAGAGTGCTTTCGACAAGTAATTTACCATTTTGGGCTTCTATAATATCTTTGGTAACTTTTAAGCCTAAACCGGTGCCGCTAGTTGTTTCGTTTTCTTTTAAATTCACTCTATAGAATTTTTCAAATATTAATTTCAATTTATTCTTGGGGATTCCTATACCAAAATCTTCAATTTCTATAAATATTTTTGTTTCTTTTTTTATTAATCGGATTATTAATTTCTTTTTATCAACTGAATACTTAATAGCATTACTAATTAAATTAGATAATGCTTGTTTTAAGCTTTCAGGTTCTACTTTAGCCCAAACGTCTGGTTCTAATTCAATGATTACCTTAAAATTACTTATTTCCAACCAATAATTCATTTCCTCTATTGTTATATTTACAAGGT
>SMXJ01000152.1 GCA_004356305.1 Bacteroidota bacterium
CCCATCAAGCTCATTTTTATGTTACGGCATCCTTCCCAACGGGCCTATTCCAATTATTTCCATTTGCTGCGATCCGGTATAGTGGCGCATTCGTTCGAGGATGTGCTTCAATTTCACCCGGATTTAGTGTTGCACAGAAGCCTGTATAAAGATCAGCTGGAGGCGTATTATAAACATATTCCGAAAGAAAATATCAAAGTAGTGGTTTTCGAGGATCTTATTGAAAACCCAAAAGCAGTGATGAATGATATTTGTTCTTTTTTGGATTTGGATATAGAAGCGTTCGACCCTACCGTTTTTGAGATCCATTCCAATATCGGGAAACTTCCATGGTCAATTCGGATGCTTAGACTTAAAAACTTATTTTTCAGAAGCTATGGTAACTCCTTCTACCAAAAGGCAATGCCAAACAAAGCCCCTAAAAATGTTATAAAGCGAACGATTATTCCTAAAGTTGCCAATAGAATTCATGGGATATTGAATCCTTTAAAGGATCGAATAACACCTAAAATGAATCCCGGAACTCAAGATTTTTTGGATGATTATTTTAAAAAGGAACTCGCTGGTTTGGACGAACTGGCAGGAGCCGAGGTCTTATCGAAATGGTTCTAGTAACGAATAAGAAAAGCACCAGATCAAAGGTGCTTTATCCGTCAAATTACTAAGCTTATAAAACTATTTATCACGTTTTTTTTGTCTGTTTCTCATGCGTTCGAGTAGAATTCGCTTGAATTCTTCTTCAGCTTTTCTTAGCCTTACTATTTTTTTGGATGGGATGACCCCTCTCAAATTTTGTACGAGATCCTTAAAATACTGTAATTCTGTAGTTTTGAACTGAATTCCCTTTTCAATAAGATCATCGGCTTCTTTTTCTGTAAGGCCGTCCATATTTCCTCTGATAATTTGAAATATTTCCTTTCTTTCCCTTCGTCTTAGTGCTGTCATTTTTTTCTCATGGGCATTATAAACGGGCCAGAATTTTTCAGCTTCTGCAGAAGTCAGATCGAGTGCATTTGTAATATGCGCCGTTTTGAAGGCTTTAATTCTATCTCCACCTTGCGAATAAACGGCAGATGTAAAGAGTAAGGCTATGAGTAATATATTCTTCATCGTTATTCTATTAATAAGGTTGTGTCATCCAGGTTTTCAATGAGGTAATCTTCTAAACTTTCTTGTGAAAAGAGATCATTTTCAATCGTTAAATCATCAAGTTCATCTTCACTCAGGAGTTGCGCAATATCATAGCTATCAAGATCCATAGCATCACCATTGATATAAGCTTCTACATCTGCTATTCGTAGTGATTCTACTCCGTCGGTATTTCCGGTGTAGATAGAGAATACCAAGGCTGCGCAAGCTGCTACGGAAGCCGCGTAAAGGAACGTTTTCCTTTTGAAAAGTGGTATTACTTTTACCGTTTTCTCCTGAGCTATATTTTGCAGGATCCGTTCTTCCAGATCTTCAAAATAACCATCGGGGACATCAAAGCCGTGTTTTTTGGGTAGATCAGCCTCTTTTAGTTTACTGAAAAGGCGTTCCTCAAAACCTTCGAAGTATTCATCCGGGGCCTTAAATCCATGGTTATATTTATCTTCTTTCTTCATTTCAAGGATATGACTCTTAGAATCTTAAAAGGTTTCATTATTTTTTAAGTAAGTCGTTATTTTCCTTACGGCAATATGATAGCTGCTTTTCAAGCCTCCCACAGATGTTTCCAGAATATCTGAAAGTTGTTCAAAAGTATGGTCGTCGAAGTACTTCATATTAAATATCAATTGCTGCTTGTTAGGAAGAAGAGCAATGGCCTTTTGTAATTGTAACTGGATCTTCTCACCTTCAAAATATACATCGGTTTCCAATTTGGATAGTACCACCTCTTTCATTTCATGGGAAGAGATGTTGGCACGCTTGGCCTTTTTATTGATAAAAGTAATGGCTTCATTGGTGGCAATACGATACATCCATGTATATAGTTTGCTATCCGCCTTAAATGATTGAATATTTCTATAGACCTTGATAAAAGTATTTTGAAGCACATCATCGGTGTCATCGTGATCCAGCACAATTTTACGTATTTGCCAGTACAATCGTTCCTTGTATTGGGACACCAGGATACCAAAGGCTTTCTCCCTTTCGCTATCCGATTGCAATGCCAGTACTAAAGATCGTTCTTCTACCAACTCGGTTCTGTTTTCTCCTAAGACTCCTTTAAAGATAAAAAGTTTAGTAGGAATTTCAATAAGATTCGAATATTATAAAAAATCATTAAAAAATCGATGAAAAGCATAAAAAATACGATAAAATGCAATTTTTCTTTGTTTGTAGGAAAATATTTACTATTTTTATCCAATACTTCTTATGTATAGGTTCTTAATTAACAGCCCCAACTGTAATAAGAACGATGAAGAACGGGCCTAAGCGGGGGCTGGCCCGTTTTTTTTTATCCCTGCTAAATTATTACGAAATATTCACTTAAAGTAGGAAATAACCCTCAGTGATAACCTATTAACATCGACTAAATACATAATTAGTAGATAAAACACCTAAATATTTTGATTTTTTAAAAATTCGTCTATCTTTGATATATTCTTATGACAAACGGGTCATTGCGAGCCCCAATTGCAATGTCCAAATAGAAAGAAGCGGAGCCCCAACCGCTTCTTTTTCGTTTATACCTGCTGTTAATGAATAATTTTAAGCCAGTGACTGCATTTCCACAAGGTTGAAATAAGCGCCTTTCTTTTCCAATAATTCCTGATGTTTCCCTCGCTCTACAATTTTACCATTGGAAAGTACTATTATAGTGTCCGCATTTTGAATGGTTGACAATCTGTGTGCAATGACGACCGAGGTCCGGTTCTGCATCATTTTTTCCAAAGCGTCCTGCACCAAACGTTCACTTTCAGTATCTAAAGCCGAAGTGGCTTCGTCCAGGATCATGATCGGGGGATTTTTAAGAACGGCTCTGGCAATACTGAGGCGTTGTTTTTGCCCACCGCTCAGTTTATTACCGCTGTCTCCTATATTGGTATTGATCCCTTTCGGTAAGTTTACAACAAACTCCCAGGCATTCGCAATTTGAAGAGCATCGATGATCTCTTCATCAGTCGCAGTTTCTTTTGCAACCAATAAATTACCTTTTATGGTATCGTTAAATAGAATAGAATCCTGTGTCACGAGTCCCATCAGGCCTCTCAGAGAGTGCTGAGTCATATTTTTAATATTCATGCCGTCAATTTCAATGGATCCTTTGTTCACGTCGTAAAAACGAGTGAGTAGGTTGGCAATCGTGCTTTTACCACTTCCACTTTGCCCGACAAATGCAATGGTATGCCCTTTAGAAATCTTGAGTGAAAAATCATCCAGCACCCACTTGTCTTCGTATTTAAAAGAAATGTTTTTGATATTTATATCACTTTCAAAGCTTTTCTTTACAATAGCATCGGGTGCATCCTGAATGTCGGACTCGGTCTCCAATATTTCAAGGACGCGCTCTGCGGCCGCATTTCCTTTCTTTACTGCGTAACTCGCCTTACTAATTGCCTTGGCAGGCGTTAGAATGTTGTAGGCAAGGCCCATATAGGCGATGAAATCACTGCCATCCAGCATATGATCTATCAAAACCATCTTTCCGCCATACCATAACAATATGGCAATGACAACGATCCCAAGAAACTCGCTGGTTGGTGAGGCCAGGTTTTGACGGTTCAATAACGAATTCGAATATTTGTAAAACCTGTTGGTGGAATTCTGAAATGTTCTTCCGAAGATCTTTTCAGCAGTAAACCCTTTAATGATCTTTAACCCACCCAATGTTTCTTCCAATATAGAGAGAAAGGTTCCCTGTTCTTTTTGAACCTTATCTGAATGCTTTTTCAGCGATTTTCCGACCCTGGAAATGATAAATCCTGAAATTGGAATAAAAATAAAGACGAACAGCGTAAGCTGCGGACTTATGAATAACATCATCGCAATGGTGAACAAAATAGTCAATGGTTCCCGAACGATTAACTCCAATATCGACAAGAACGAATGCTGGATCTCCAGAACATCGGTACCTATTCTTGCCATAATATCACCTTTGCGCTTTTCAGAAAAGTAAGAAATAGGAAGGTTCAATATCTTTTTATACAATGCATCCCGAATATCCCGCAACACACCATTTCGTAGAAAAGTAATAAAGAAGTTGGCCAGATACCTAAAAATATTCTTTAAAAGAAACAAAATGATCACCAGGCTGATCACTACAACCAATGCCCTGGATGGGTCATCGCCCGAAAATTCCTGAATCCTCCATGCCAGATAATCCTTATAAAAATCTTTGGCCGAAGAAAGACCATTATAAACGGGTTCAAATAATTTTACCTTCTCTTCCTTCTGAAATAATACATCCAGCATAGGGATAAGCGCGATAAAAGAAAGTGCGCTAAACATGGCGTAAAAGCCGTTGCATATAATGTTTAATACTCCGTACTTTTTATAGGGAAGGGCATATCGAATAATTTTTTTGAAGTAGTTCATCAAACAATGGTTAGGTCGGTGATAATGGCATCAATCTTACCCTGAAGTTTTTCTTCGGTCACACCATTCACACTTATATAAAACTTGATCTTTGGTTCGGTTCCACTGGGTCGTGCCGCGATCTTGCTTCCATCTTCGGTATAATAGATCAATACGTTTGATTTAGGGATGTTTATTTCCGAAAAGGTTGCTTTAGGAATATCGTGGGCTTTGCTACTCTGGTAGTCTTCGATCAATATAACCCGGGAACCGGCTATTTGCGTCATCGGATTTTCACGCAGGTTCTTCATCATTGCTGAAATTTCTTCGGCTCCCTTCTTACCTTTTTTCACCAGCGAAATTAATTGTTCTTTATAATACCCGTATTCCTTATATATATTCTGAAGATATTCGAACATACTACTATTTGCAGCTTTCTTTTGAGCTGCTATTTCGCAGGCCAATAAAGTAGAAGTAACCGCATCTTTATCACGAACAAAATCACCAACCATAAAACCAAAACTTTCCTCGCCACCACCCAAAAATTCTTCATCGGGAAAGTCTTTTATCATTTTGGCTATCCATTTAAAACCGGTAAGGCCTTCCTTGAATTCCACACCGAAGCTTTCCACGATCTTGCGCAACATAGGTGTAGAAACTATGGTGGAACCCATAAACTGATTTCCGTTTAGTTTCCCTGCTTCTTTGTTTTGTTCTAAAATGAAGTGAGATTTAATGATCATAGCCTGATTCCCATTCAGCAGTGTCATTTTTCCTTCTGAATTCCTAACCGCGATTCCCAATCGGTCACCATCCGGGTCGGTACCTATAACGATATCCGCCATTTCTTTTTCTGCCATTTCCAAGGCAATTTTAAGAGCTTCGGGCTCTTCGGGGTTGGGAGAATTGACCGTAGGAAAATTACCATCGGGCTGGGCCTGTTCTTCAACGATGGTCACATTTTTGTAACCTGCCATTTCCAATACCTTAGGGATCATCGTGATC
>SMXJ01000153.1 GCA_004356305.1 Bacteroidota bacterium
ATGAGGGGGTTAACAACCTCTCCGCAACTGGTAATTTCGACGGTATTGATTACAAATTTGTGGAAGATCCGGATAACTCTGATGAATTTTCTCTTCAGTTTAAATTAATAGAAAGCGAATCCAGAATGCTGCTGAGGTTAGGGGTACATTACGACGATCTGTACCGTACCGCCGCCCTGGTGAACGTCACCAGAAAACGTATGTTTACAAACAATGATGTGACTTCCCTGGATCTGATCGTAGGGGATAACCTGCGTTATAATTTTGAATATTATATCGATAAGGGGTTTTATTGGAGTGTTGGTCTTACTTCTGCATTCAATTCGTTCAACAAAAATGTAGCGATAGATTTTATCCTGGGGGATGAAATGCTTTTCGGGGACACAATGATCAACGAAATTGACCTGAAATATGACGATCTCACGAATCGTGTTTTCGTTCAAACGGTTTTTAGGCGGAGCTTTTTACTGCGATTGGGTGCCGAACATAAGTGGCTGCGTACCCTTTCGGAAACCATAGGTGTGGATGAAGATAATCTTCCTCGCACGGTATTTGAAAACACCAGTTATTTCAGTAGTTATGGTGTGCTGAAATATGACACTTTTGATAATAAACACTTTCCAAATAAAGGCATTTATTTTGAAGGAGATTTTCATTGGTATCTCTTTGCCAATGGACGAAATAAGGAATTTGATCCTTTTTCCATCGCCAAGGCGCAATTGGCCTATGCCTTTTCATTCACCTCAAATTTTTCTGTGGTGATCTCTGCTGAAGGCGGTTTTAAAATTGGGGATCGAGGCACTAATTCCCTGGACTTTTTTGTTGGGGGTTATGGATTTAAACCGCTCAATAATATAGTACCATTTTACGGCTATGAGGCACTGAGCCTTCGGGGAGATACTTATATAAAATCTGAGCTTATTTTGGATTGTGAAATTATCAGGAAAAATCATATAATCATTTCCGGGAATATAGCCAATATCGGTGACCAATTGATTGAAACAGGTGAGTGGATTGATGGCATTGATTATAGCGGTTTTGCCGTTGGTTATGGCCTCGAAACTTTTTTAGGCCCCATCGAACTGAAATATGCCTTTTCTCCTGAACGGAATACGGATGAGTGGCATGTGACTGTTGGATTTAGGTTTTAGTGTTTTCTAACTCTGTAGAAACCCAAAATTTTACGATATTTGTAGTATGGGAATAAAAAACTGGAAATATCTATTAGTCCTGTTCAAGTTTCTTGTAAAAAGAAATCCGGAATAGCACGCTTATTTTTTGTTGAAAATCAAGCACTAACGTAAATTTATAACCATGCCATTTTATCACAAATTAGGAAAGATACCCCCTAAGCGACATACCCAATTTCGAAAACCGGATGGAAGCTTGTATTCTGAACAATTGTTCGGTACCGTAGGTTTTGATGGGATGTACAGTAATCTATATCATGAACACCGCCCAACACAAGTAAAGGAAATTACAAAACAATACAGTGTGGCGCCTAAGATTGCAACGACCAATAATATGAAATCCTATCGATTGCGAGGATTTGAAGTGGCTCCGGCAAATGATTATTTGGATAGCCGTAAAGTCATCTTAACCAATAGTGATTGCCACATCATCCTTGCTGCCCCCAAACATTCTCAGGAAGATTATTTTTATAAAAACACCGATGCGGACGAGCTGTTGTTCATCCATAAGGGAAGTGGAAAATTACGAACGCATTTGGGGAATCTGGATTTCAAATATGGCGATTATTTGTTGATCCCCAGAGGGATGATCTATAAATTACAATTTCACGATGAGGATAATCGTCTGTTCATCGTTGAATCTCGGCACCCTATTTATACCCCTAAAAAATATCGTAACTGGTTCGGACAATTGCTGGAACATTCCCCTTTCTGCGAACGGGACATCCGCAAACCGCAGGAATTGGAAACCCATGATGAAAAGGGTGAGTTTTTGATAAAGATCAAAAAGAACGACGAGATTTTCGAAATGGTCTATGCTACCCATCCCTTTGATGTGGTGGGATACGATGGTTATAATTTCCCGTATGCATTATCAATTCATGATTTTGAACCCATAACAGGTCGAATCCATCAACCACCGCCGGTACACCAGACTTTTGAGACCAGCGCGTTTGTGGTTTGTAGTTTTGTTCCTCGATTGTATGACTATCATCCCAAAAGTATCCCCGCTCCTTACAATCACAGCAATATTGACAGTGACGAGGTGTTATACTATGTAGATGGTGATTTCATGAGCCGGAACGATGTGGAGGCCGGACATATAACATTGCATCCGGCAGGAATACCCCATGGACCTCATCCGGGAGCTGCCGAAAGAAGCATCGGGCAAACTAAAACAAACGAACTGGCTGTAATGGTGGATACGTTCAAGCCACTTATGATAACAGAGGAAGCGTTGAAGATCGCAGACGACACCTATTATCAATCCTGGTTAGAAGAATGACGAATAGAGTGTACATAACATCTCATTTAAGAGCTATGTGTTAAGTGGTTTTTCGGACCCACCTGCCGGACGGGCAGGAATGAAAGAATTAGTTACCGGTAAAATACGATTACAATGGCAAGAGAAATAAAAAATTTAAAAGAACTTCAGAACACAGAATACAGCTTAAAAAAGCTTTTTAGCGATGCGAAAGATTTTCTTCCATTGCTTGGAACCGATTACGTAGAATTGTACGTAGGAAACGCAAAGCAAGCGGCTCATTATTATAAGACCGCTTTTGGTTTTCAATCTTACGCCTACGCCGGATTAGAAACGGGTGTGAAAGACAGGGTTTCGTATGTTCTGAAACAAGATAGAATAAGACTCGTCCTTACAACGCCTTTAAATAAGGGAGGTGAGATAAATAGACATATTGATCAACACGGTGATGCTGTCAAAGTAATTGCACTTTGGGTAGATGACGCCACCAAGGCTTATGAAGAGACCACAAAGCGCGGTGCAAGATCGTATTTGAAACCTACTCGTGAGGAAGATGAACACGGGCATATTGTTAAATCTGGGATATATACCTATGGTGAAACGGTCCATATTTTCATAGAAAGAAAAAACTATCAGGGTGTTTTCTTACCTGGATATGAGAAATGGGAGTCACATTACAATCCTCCGGATGTTGGTTTAAAATTTATAGATCACATGGTAGGGAATGTAGGGTGGAACGAAATGAACATATGGTGTAAGTTTTATGCTGAAGTCATGGGTTTCGCACAAATCATCTCGTTCGCTGACGACGATATTGCAACTGAATTCACCGCCTTGATGAGTAAGGTAATGAGTAACGGTAATGGCCGCATTAAATTTCCTATCAATGAGCCTGCAAAGGCGGAAAAGAAGTCACAAATTGAGGAATATCTCGATTTTTATAATGGCCCGGGCGTACAGCATTTGGCATTTTCCACCGATAATATTGTAGCCACTGTTTCGGCTATGCGAGACAGAGGCGTGGATTTTTTATATGTTCCGGAGACTTATTATGATGATGTTCTGGAACGCGTGGGAGAAATTGATGAAGACATCGATTTATTAAAAGAGCATGGAATTTTGATAGATAGGGACGAAGAAGGGTATTTATTACAGTTGTTTACCAATAATATATTAGATAGACCAACTATGTTTATAGAGATTATTCAACGCAAAGGTGCACAATCCTTTGGGATCGGGAATTTCAAAGCATTATTTGAAGCTATCGAAAGACAACAAGCCAAGCGAGGGACCCTTTAAGCCTGTAACACATTCAAAACTCCATCGTCTAAAAAGGTGGAGTTTTTGTTTTTGGAACAGTCCTTGCAAATGTCCCGGTGATGACCCCTAAAATGAACATTATGAAACTACTTTTATTTCTAATATTGTGCACTTCGACCGTTTTCTCTTTTGCGCAGGGAAAAGCCTATGGTGACGGAGAGTGGTTTAAATTTAGAGTACATTATGGTTTTTTGACTGCGGGATATGCTACTCTGGAGGTAGGAGAAGAGGTGCTGGAAGGAACTGAAGTATTTCATGTGAAAGGCTATGGAAAGACGGTAGGATTATCACGTCTGTTTTTCAGGGTTGAAGATGATTACCAGACATATATCGATAAACAAAAGGATGTTCCGTTGCGCTTTATCCGAATCATCGATGAAGGAGGTCATACGAAGGACATTCAAATTGATTTCGATCACGAGGCTGGAAAAGCCTTAGTGCATAACAAAAAACATAATACCAAAGAGTGGGTCGATTTTCCAAAGGATGCACAGGATATGGTCTCAGCATTTTATTACCTTCGTAACCATTTAGATATTGATACCATTGAAGAAGGGGATACATTGGATATGAATATGTTTTTTGACAAGGAAAACTATGTATTTCGTTTAAAATTCCTGGGCCGGGAAGTGATCCGCACTAAATTTGGAAAGGTACCTACCTTGAAATTCAGGCCCTACGTACAGTCCGGGCGGGTGTTTAAGGAAAAAGAAAGCCTGACAATTTGGGTGAGCGACGATGATAATAGAATGCCGATGTTGATCAAAGCCGATTTGGTCGTAGGATCCTTAAAGGCATCACTTATTGAATTCAAGGGGTTGAAAAATTCCTTCAAAATACAAGTAGATTAAATATGAAAGACCAACCAGAAACCAATAAATTACTCGAACAACTAAAGGATAAATACGATGCTATAGGTCAAGATTTGGATACGCATCTCGAAGGCTTGCTATATAGCGAGCCCATTACCTATTGGGATTATATCCAAACAGATGCCTTATTAAGTCTTCAAATACAGCGTACCACCCTTCCGGATGAGATGGTATTTATTATATATCATCAAATTAATGAGTTATTGTTCAAGATGATACTATGGGAAATTCAGCAAGTATCACATCACAAGAATTTATCGGTGCAGTTTTTTTCTGAAAGATTAATGCGTGTTAGCCGCTATTTCGATATGCTTACTTCCTCATTCAATATTATGACCGAAGGAATGGAAGTTGAACAGTATTTAAAATTCAGGAATACATTAACACCGGCCAGTGGATTCCAAAGTGCACAATATCGTAAAATTGAATTTGCCTCTACAGATCTTATCAACCTCATCGATGCGAGATTCAGGGGAAACATCGATAGAAACACTTCCTATGAGCATGCTTTAGAACATCTCTATTGGCAGGCAGCAGGGAAAAATTTCAAGACAGGGGAGAAGAGTTATTTGTTAAAATCCTTCGAAGAAAGATACAAAAATGAGTTTGTTGCATTTACAAAAGAATATAATACCATAAATTTGTATGCAAAATTTAAAAGTTTACCTAAAGACGATCAACAAAATCCTGAATTGAAAAATGCCATGCGGCATTATGACTATACAGTTAATATAACCTGGGTAATGGCTCATTACAATACGGCCTTGAGATATCTAAGTCATGGTGATGAAACTAAGGAAGCGACCGGTGGAAGTGATTGGGCGAAATATATGCTCCCAAAATATCAGAAACGCATCTTCTTCCCGGATGTATGGACCGCTCAGGAAATTGAAGATTGGGGAAAAAATGTCTAGCATAAAGAACAGTAAAAATTGAAACACCTACTTATAATTGGTCTAATATCTCTGGGATTCGCAGCCTGTGAACCTAATAAAGAAGAAACCCTTACTGAGGACAAGTCGGAAGCTCCTGTAGTAATCCTAAAAGAGTACGGATATACTCTTAACGATTTCAACGTTGTGCGAGATACCATTCGGCCTGGTGATACTTTTGGTGGGATCCTTGATGAAAATGGTGTTTCTCAAAGTAAGATCCTTGAGGTCGCAACCGTTTTTAAGGATAGTTTCGACGTGAGAAGAATAGAAGCCGGAAAACCTTATGTGTTGCTTAACTCAAAAGACTCCCTCAACCAAACCCAGGTTTTTATTTACGAAAAGAACAGGGTAGAATACGCCGTAGTTGATTTGCGTGACAGCGTTTCGGTATTTACCGATAGGAAGCCGGTTTCATATGTGGAAAAGGAAGCTTCAGGGATTATCACCAGCTCACTTTCTCAAACCATGGCTGAGAATAATTTGAGCCCGTATATGACCGACCGACTTGCTACGATCTATGCATGGACCATTAATTTTTTTAAGCTGCAGGCCGGGGATAATTTCAAAGTGGTTTATACTGAAAAGTTTATCAACGATACCATTCCGGCTGGTTTACACGAAATTAAAGCCGTCTATTTCGAGCACCGCGGAAAATCCCTTTATGCCTTCAATTTTAAACCTGAGGTTGATTCGACCAACACGGTTACCGATTTTTACGACGAAGCAGCAAATAATCTTCGCCGGGCCTTTTTAAAAGCTCCGGTTAAATTTAGCAGGATTTCCTCCCGATATAATTTGAATAGACGCATTGCATACTACGGCTACAGGCGCCGTCCTCATAAGGGAACCGATTTTGCAGCGCCGGTCGGCACACCAATCTTAGCTACAGCGGATGGGATCGTAATCAAATCGGAAAGAAGTGGCGGTAACGGGAATTATGTGAAAATCAGGCATAATGGGGCCTATGAATCCCAATATCTTCATATGAAAAAGAGAAATTCGAGGGTAGGGGATTTTGTTCGTCAAGGTGATGTTATAGGATGGGTGGGTATGACCGGAAATACCGGAGGCCCACATGTGTGCTATCGATTTTGGAAAAATGGAAGACAGGTGGATCCTTTCAAACAAGATCTCCCGCCGTCTAAACCTTTGGATATCTCGTATCATGATGCGTATTTCAATTTTATTGAGCCTCTCAAGGTTCAACTGGATTGTATTTTGTACTAATCATCTTACTATAAATTTGTTAATAAATTATTGTTATCTAAGCCATTTAGGGTCGGGTAGTTGTATAAATTTAACTTATTTTTAGAGATAACTTTTGTTGGTGTTTTTTTACAAATTCAACTTAAGAAAATGACTCAATAGGAGTGTTTTAGCAAAAATTACTAATTAAACAATCACTTATGAAACAACTTTTACTATTTACA
>SMXJ01000154.1 GCA_004356305.1 Bacteroidota bacterium
TCGGGCAACTTCCCAAAACATAATTATTAGTTTTATATTTCAAAAACTAAACTACTCATAAATCGTCTTTTATAAACTACACCTCCTGTCTATATTTATAAAATAAGACTCTAAATTAATAAAAGGAATGACTTTTGATTAGTTTATGACCATAACCTTTTCTAATTTTGAAGTATAAATAAAAATGTAAATTTATAGCGATGAGAAAATTTATTTTAATAGCGGCTGTATTGAGCATATCATTCAATAATACCGCACAAAGTTTTGATGGAGCTTATAAAACCAGACAATTTGTCAATGATCTCTATCAATTGGATGAATATATCAAAAGACGGAACAAAGGAATTGATTTTCAGGATACTAATACCTACACCGGCACCCCATACAATAATCCTCATTACCTCTTAGGGAACGTTTATAAGAACGATGAGTTATGGGCGAACAATGTTGCATTGCGATATAACGCCATGGCTGATGAGATTGAAATTAAAGAATCTCTTACAGCTGACGATACCGAGGCTAAAGTACTTACGAAATCTCCAGATGTTTTTGTGAAAATTGTAAACGATATCTACATTTTTGCCCCTTATAAAGGAGGCATTGAGGGAGGTGGATATTTCATGGTGCTATTTGAAGGAGACAAAATTGGACTTTTTAAAAAGCCAAAGAAGAAATTTACTCCTGAGAAAAAAGCGACCACTTCGATCACGCGAGATCTTCCCGCGAGCTTTAAAGATAAACCCGTTTATTATATCGTTGATAAGAGTGGAAAATATTACGAATTACCCTCATCAAGAAGTAAAAAACTGAAGGTTTTTGGCTCCAATAAAGATGCGATCAAGAGATATGTAGCTGAAAATAAATTAAATCTCAATATTGAGAAAGACCTTTTAAGAGTGGTCAAATATTACGATACTTTTTAGTATGTATCTATCCTGAAATAAAATCTTTTAAATAATAAGGTTCGAAATAAGCGACATCCACGGTGTCGTTTTTTTTGTATTTGCATTCAGCAAGAGGAGCCATTTGAGCGGCCGATGGTAGATCTTCTTTTCTGAAGGACGCGTTCGGATGATTACAAAGGGGTTCAAACTTTTCGACCCCATCGCCAATGAAAGTCACTTGCCCATTTACTAAATATTCTGAATAAGAGGCTTCATTCAATATTTGTGCTTGTGTATCACGTATCTGTTGTTTTTCCGATGAAAAAACAGCGCTGTAAACCTCCATTCTCCGCGCATCCAACATAGGCACGATCACTCCCGAAGATTCTTCAACCCTGGTCGCCAAAGACTCAAGAGTAGCTATGGCGATCAACGGAATGTCCAACGCAAAACACAATCCTTTCGCTGCCGAAACTCCAATACGTAAACCTGTGTACGAACCGGGCCCCATGCTCACTGCAATGGCATCAAGCTGTTCTTTATCGAGTTGAGCATCCTTCAAAACGGCACTGATATAAACATGTAGCCATTCGGCATGGGAGTAGCTTTTGCTATTATCTTCGTTTAATGCAATAACGCCTCCGTTTACCGAAAGCGCTA
Source organism: Bacteroidota bacterium (assembly GCA_004356305.1). Lineage (GTDB taxonomy): Bacteria > Bacteroidota > Bacteroidia > Flavobacteriales > Flavobacteriaceae > Aureisphaera. Next base: position 1,545 of record SMXJ01000154.1, read on the forward strand.
CAGAGCAATTTGTCGTTGCAGTTTCTATACAAAGTATGTTTGCCATTAATCTTCGCTGTCTTCTTTCGTATCCCATTCTGAAGATTTCTCCTCAACCTTATCCCCGGATTTCAGTTTTTTGGTCACCAAATTATAGGGCCCTGTAATCACAATGTCATTCTCGGTCAATCCCGACGTAATTTCAATATTACTATCGTCCTGAATACCCGTAGTTACGACCTTCAGTTCGGCCTCACCTCCATTATTCACAAACACCGCTTCAAACTTCTCTTCATCTGCCGAGGCTTTTCCTCTCACTTTACCTTTCTTTTTACTGATGGTATCCGAAGGTAATTTTACTAAGATAGCACTAATCGGTACTCCGATAATATTTTCTCTTTTATCCGTGATAATATCGACGGTAGCCGTCATTCCAGGTCGGAACGGTGAAAAATATTCCGATTTTCCTTCAGTAAGGTCTTGATATGACGCAGGAAGAATACGCACTTTTACTTTAAAATTGGTCACTTGATCCACCGAAAGTGCGGTCTCGGCAGAGTTCGCGATTTCTGTCACGATACCCTTAAATTCTCTTTTCAAATAAGCATCTACTTCCACTATCGTAGAATCACCAATTGTCACTTTTACGATATCATTTTCATTGACATCTACTTCAACCTCCATATTGCTTAAATTTGCCACTCGCATAATCTCTGTACCCGCCATTTGTGCAGTTCCTACAACCCGTTCTCCCAATTCAACAGATAGCTTAGAAATCGTCCCGTTCATGGGCGCAAAAATGCTTGTTCGGGCTAAATTATCCCTTGTTTGTTTCACATTGGCAGCAGCACTCTTTACATTAAAGTAGGCAGATTCTCTATTCGCCTGGGCCATTTCATATTCGGCCACAGAACCATCCCATGTACTTTTGGAAATAACCCCTTTCTCAAATAATGCCTTGTTTCGATCGTAGGAAAGTTTGGCATTTTTCAAACCGGCCTCTGCCTGAGAAAGCATAGCTCGTACGTTTTGTAATCCGGCCTGTGATTGGGTCAACGCGGACTGGATCAAGTCCGGATTGATCCGCACTAGCAGATCGCCTTTTTCTACTTGTTGTCCTTCTTTTACTGGAAGTTCAATAATTTCACCGGAAACTTCTGATGAAAGCATCACCTCGATTTCCGGCTGTATTTTACCCGTCGCTGCCACCGTTTCTATGATAGTGATAAGTTCTATCTTAGAAATTAGAACTTCGTTGACATCCCGCTTGTTTTTATTGCCGCCAAATACAAGCAAGGCAACGATCACAATAACAATAGCAGATATCCAAATTAACTTCTTCTTACTCATAATTATAACTTTAGGTCGATTGCCGAAATACCAAAATACAATTCTAATACTTTCAATTTAAAAATATATTCGAATTTGGATCTATTGGCTTCGATATTAGCGCTGTCATAGCGCAGTTTTGACTGGCTAAAATCAAATGCATTGGTCAATCCTACGTCGTATCTATCCTTGGCATATTGATAGGCCAATTCTTGTGATTCGAGGGCAGATAGCGCAGCATCAAATGCTTTTAATGATCCTTTGGCATCCACGTAGGCCTGGTAAACGTTGGACTCCAGATCCAACTTAGCCTGCGATAACAAGTATTCTTGCCTTTTAATGTTTATTTCATTCCTTTTTACATTATTTCTTGTGGTCGAACCATTAAAAATTGGTACGTTCAACTGAAATCCATACGATATTCCATCGTTTGTATACAATTGTTCTATAAACGGTAAAGGATCTAGCTCAATAAACATAATATTTGGAATTTCACCTGTTACAATTTGGCCTGTTTCCTGAACAACACCAATATCGGTTATGATGGTTGGATTGTCCGGATCAGTAACCGCCGATATTCTTTTAAAATCTGATTCTCGTGTATTATAGTTAAAAAAACCATTTAATGTAGGATAGTAGACGCTTCGTGCAATTTGCAAGTCCTTTTCAGCCATTTCCAGGTTTTTCTCAGCAATTTTGACCTCGGCCCTATTTTGCTGAGCTACCTCTATAATTTCCGTGATATCTTTTGAGGATATTCCTTCATCAATAATGTCATAACCCTGATCTTCAATATTAAAGTTTTCGTAATCATCGATCAAAAGCAATTGTGTCAAGTTGATCAATGAAATTCGTACAGCATTCTCAGATTGCACGATCCTTTGTTTTTCCAACGCATCTGTCGCTCGAATTTCCAATAGATCACCCCTCGGCAAAACTCCGGCATCAACTAAATTAAGCGTTCGTTCTATCTGCTCAAGTGTGACTTCATTTTGTCCTTCAATAGACTCCAGGTTTGCCTTGTTCAATAACACCCGCAAAAAGGAGTTGGCGACAAACAAAGAAATATCATCTTGCATTTTCTTCAGACCATATTGTGCAGAAAGCTGAGAAAGCTCTGCCCGTTGAACACTTCGTAGATTTCTAAGGCCTCTAAAAATACTAACGCCCATAGTAATACTGTAGGACGAGTTACGAGATGTTTGATTACGCAATATACCCGTTGTTACGTCCTGTGTTAACCCTGTATTCCAGAAATTGGAAGCCGACGCGTTCAATGACGGCAGGTAATTACCAAAAGCATCACTTTTATCGATGTCCGAACTTTCCAGATCAAGCTCACTCTGCTTCACAGAAATGTTGTTTGCCAGTGCGTATTCAACACACTCTTTAAGTGTCCATTTTTTATTTTGAGCCTGCGTACTAAAACCAAGGCACAGAATTACTACAATGATTCCTATTTTCTTCATAATTGAATATAGTTGATGAATTTGTCCTTTGAATAGTGAAAGTGTTACAAAGATCGCGAAAATTACCTATCAAATTAGCCGCCGTTACGACCAAAATCTTTAGCAGGTTTGATCTGATTCCATACTTTGATTTTATCGTCTTTGGAAATTCCACTTTTTATTTCTACGTTGATCCCATCGCTTATCCCTAATTTAATGTCCTTTCTCTCAAACTTCTGATCACCAATTTCGATCTCGACAAAGGGTAATTTTGTTTTAGGGTCGTATTGCACCAATCCTTCTTTGAGAGTAAGTACACTATCGGCACGAGCCAGGATTATGGAAGCATTGGCACTTAATCCTGCCCGGATGAAAGTCGTGTCTTTTTTACTCAATGTCCCCTTTATTTCAAATTGAATCGCCCCATTCTCACTTATTCCTTTTGGTGCGATATAATCTAATACCGCATGAAATTTTTTATTTTCAATAGCTCCTATAGTGATTTCCAACGGAAGATTCTCTGAAATTTTCCCAACCTCGCTTTCATCCACTTTTCCTTTAAATATCATATTTTCCAAGTCGGCCAAGATTGCGATGGTAGTGCCATCATTAAAATTATTGGCTTCAATTACCTGGTTTCCAGTCTTCACAGGCACGTCCAAAACCATTCCGGAAACAGTGGCTCGTATTTCCGTGTTCGCCAATGCACCCAGTCCTCTTGTCGTTCCTGTCTTTACGATGTCATACGTTTGTTGAGCCCCTGTAAGATTCACTTTTTCCTGGTTGTAGCGTTGTTGAGCCTGATTGAAATCTAACTGGGCATTGTCAAATTCATTAGCTGAAATCACGCCCTTTTTAAATAATCCTTTCTTTCGATCGTAAATATTTTTTTGACTCTCCAAAGCCAAACGAGCCGTTTCAACCTGTGTTCTGGAACGGTTGATATTATTTTTGGCACTGTTCAATGAGTTGACATTGGGCACCACCCTTACTTTGGCAATTAAGTCGCCGCTTTCAATAACATCACCTGCTTCGACATAGATCTTATCGATAATTCCGGAGATATTCGGTTTAATGAGGACCTCTTCCTTGGGTACTATACTACCCGTCGCTACTGTCTTTTTAATGATAGTTTCTATCTTCGGAGATTCGGTAGTATAAATTACAGGGTCTTCCTGGTTTTTCTGAAATAGATAGTACAATGCACCTACAAAGGTGATGACAATGACTACAAGTATGACGATGGTAACGGTTTTTTTCATGTGAATGTTAGTTAAATATATTATTAGGCACGTAATGCATCGACCGGTTTTACTTTTATCGCGTTTTGGGCAGGGATCAATCCCGCCATTAATCCTGAAACAATTAAAACAGTGAGTGCTATTATTACCACTTTTATATCTACGCTCGGATTGGCAAACATATCTACCGGACCATTGGCATCCAGGATCAGGTTGACAATGTAAATAATAAAGGCACCGAATGTAATTCCCATCATCCCTGAAATAATTGTCAAGAAGATAGACTCCAATAACACTTGCCCCCGAATGGACCATGGAGTGGCTCCAAGGGCTCTTCTGATACCAATTTCTTTGGTTCGTTCTTTAACAACGATAAGCATAATGTTGCTGATGCCTATAATGCCTGATATCAACACCAGGGAGCCAACAAAATAGGCGATGAGTCTCAATGCAAAAAACAATCCTTCTATCCGGCTATATTGTTGGTATATGTCGAAATTACCAATGGCCCTGTTATCATCCGGGTGTATAGAATGCCGCTCTTTGATCACGTCAAAAATTTGTTCTTTCAATTGTGTTATGGAAGAGCCATCTTCTGCAGTGATTGCCATCCAACCAACTTTATCTCCTTGATTAAAGGCTTGTGAAAACGAGGTGAAAGGCACATAGATCTCTTTTTGGTCTTCTTCATCATCCCCACCTTGAGATTTCTTTTTATAAGTACCAACCACCATAAAATTCACTCCGTTTATTTTCAAATAAGTGCCTATTGGATCTTCTCCCAAACCGTACATACTGGTCTTTACCCCTTCCCCAATAATTGCCACCTTCCGTTTTTCATTCATGTCACCATAATTGATAAAACGTCCGCTGGTAATATCCATAGGTTGTTGCTGGATAATTTCAGGATAATCCCCATACACATTGAATGCGCCTGTATTAAGGCCTCTTACGACATTATTACTTCCACCGAAACCCCCCAACTGATTGCGAGGAGAGACAAAACGCATATTGGGAACATTATCTTTAATAGCCTGTACATCCCCAATTCGATATCGAAATCTTCGCCCCTTAGGTAATCCTTTATAGGGCTTGGAAATAGATTGAGTCCACATAAACATGGTGTTGGTAGCAATATTTCCAAAGTCGGCTTTTACTCCATTTTCCAATCCTTTACTTGCTGCCAACAAAATTACGAGTATAAATATCCCCCAGATCACACCAAAAGCAGTGAGGACGGTTCTAAACCAATTACTGCTAAGGGCTTCCAATATTTCGCTCCAACGGTCTCGACTAAACATAGTTATTCCTCTCTTAATGCTTCAATGGGTTTAATTCGCGCTGCTCGCCAGGCAGGGAAAAAACCTGCCAGAGCCCCTGCAATGATCAAAACAAAGACCGTGGTCAAAGCCACATTGAAATCGACTGAAGGATTCACGATATAATCTACTTCAATATTAGGGCCAACAATTTCGAGTAAACCCATACTTACGATTAAGCCTAAAAATCCGGCGACGGCCGTGATAAAAATTGACTCGTGCAAAATCATCCCAATGATGGACCAAGGTTGTGCGCCAATGGCTTTGCGAATGCCTATCTCTTTAGTTCGCTCCTTTACAATGATGAGCATAATATTACTTACCCCAACTACTCCTGCGATAATAGTACAAATACCGACTATCCAGAAAAACAATTTTATCATCGCCATTAGATCATAGTATCGTTTTGCTTCTTCAAGTGTATTGAATACATTCACAGCACTGGTATCCTCAGGAGCCACAATATGGCGTTCCTTCAAAAAACTTTCTATCTCTGCCGAAAACTGAATAGATTTCTGGAGTGTCTTCAGAAAGGTCTTTTGTCTTTTTAAAGTAAATCCTAAATTTCTAACGGTATTCCCACCGTTAAAGACACGTTGTGCTGTTGATAATGGGAGAAAAATACGGCTTTCCTCCCGTTCCCCACCGGGATCTGTGTATACTCCTATTACCTTAAAGTTGATCCCGGATATTTGAATTAGCTTCCCAATCGGATCTTCTTCATTTTTAAACAGGTCGCTATACACTTTATTGCCAAGCACGATCACCTTCTCGTAATTATCCTGGTCTTTATAATTAATGAACCTTCCTTTGGAAAGTGTTGCATTTTCTAAAAATTGATAATCGGGAAAGACCCCTTCCGCCCGATAGCTGCCTGATTCGTTTTTATATGTAGCCACTGCTCTCCAGATACGAAAGAGTGAAGATTTGAATTCTAAGTCGTCTTCGTATTTTTTAATTAGATACTCGTAATCTTCATTTTTGAGTTCTATAAAACGTCCCGGGTTTAGGCCTTTATATTCTACTGTGGTGACTCCTGACCAAACGCTAATTTTATTGGAAGCATCTCGTTCAAACTCCTGTGCAACTCCGTTTTGCATGCCTTGGCCAAAACCCAGTAGTATTACCAGTATGAAAATTCCGAAGAACACCGAAATCATCGTAAGAATGCTTCGCAACCAATTCTTACGAATGGTTCCGAATATCTCTTGCCAACGTTCCATACTAAACATTTGCCGCTTGTTTTGACCGTATTTGATTCACGGGATTGTCATCGATAATAATACCGTCTTTAAGATTTACTATACGCTTACACATATGTGCAATATCATCTTCATGCGTGACGATCAAAATAGTTTTTCCCTCATCATTTATTTCTTGCATGAGCTCTATTACCTCATAGGATGTAGTACTGTCTAAGGCCCCCGTAGGTTCGTCTGCCAATAATACTTTTGGGTTACTCGCAAGAGCGCGGGCAATAGCTACACGCTGATTTTGTCCCCCGGAAAGTTCATTTGGTAAATGAGATGCCCATGCTGCCAATCCCACTTTTTCCAAATAACTCATCGCCTTATCTATTCGCTCACCACGCTTTACGCCCTGATAATACAAGGGCATGGCAACATTATCTAAAGCCGACTTATAGGAAATAAGATTAAAAGATTGAAAAACAAAACCCAGAAATCGGTTTCGGTATTGTGCGGCGACTTTCTCGTTTAGGTTTTTGATGACCACTCCATCCAGAGTGTATGAGCCTTGGTCGGCTTCATCCAGTATTCCCAGGATATTAAGCAATGTAGATTTTCCCGAACCGGATGAACCCATTATGGCGACCATTTCACCTTCAGCAACTGAAAAATCGATTCCTTTTAATACATGGAGGGAATTACTCCCCATATGGTAAGATTTATGTAAGTCTTTTAATTCTATCATAGGATTATCATTGCGGTGCAAAGTAAAGGTGTTTGCTCCTCTATTTTGTAAAAATAATGTTAAGACTTACAGAAGTTGGTTAGTGAGAGTATTTGTGGTTAGACTCTGTCAAAAATGTATTGTTACAGGTGATGCCGAGTAGAAATTATTAATTTTCATTGGTTTTGCTCTTCTTATACATCCGGTAAATAAAATACCCCACTCCCCCGATGAACAGATAGGGGAATAGCATTAAGTAAACGATCCCATTGTTGATACCTTTCGCCACGGATACGTTTTCTGAGCTTTCCAAAACTGCCCGACACATAGCACACTGGGCTTCGAAGGGAAGCGTTGTAAAAAGAAGAATGGCTGTCAGTATGTAAAATTTTCGTTTCATATTAATAATAGGGTGAGATCATCAAATATACGATCACTCCGGTAATTGCTACATAAAGCCAAATAGGAAATGTTATTTTAGCGATTTTTTTATGCTTCTCGAAGTTTCCATTTAAGGCTCGAACGAAAGTGATCAGCACGAACGGAATAACTCCTATCGACAATAAAATATGACTTATTAAAATAAAGAAATACACATAGCGTAATACCCCCACTCCTCCATAAGAAGTGGAATCTGATGTCATATGATACGTCACGTACATCACTAAAAATAGTGCAGACAGAACAATGCACAATTTCATAATGCGTTCATGGATCTTGCGGTTTCCTTTTTTAATCTGAAAAACTGCTGCTACCAATAAGATGGCTGTCAAGCCATTAATCGTCGCATAAATGGGAGGTAAAAAGGCCATTCGTTCAACCCCGGGAATTTTAACTGAGAATAAAATCGCTACTGTCAACGGGATCACAATGGACAATATCCAAATCCATACTTTGTATTTTTTGTTGGAAACGGTCTGTGACATTTTAGTCTTCTAATAAAAGTTTGATGTCTTTTTTGAGCATTCGTATTCCTTCTGCCTCCAAACCGTTATAATAGATCAAAGGATTTCCGTTCTTATCATAACGCGATCGAATATTTCCTTCCTGATCGATCAACGCGAAATAGCCGCTGTGTTCAAATCCGCCTTCAACTTCGGCTGCTTCCGCTACATAAAGGTTAAATCCTGTGTTAGCCAGTTTATAAATTTCGGTTTTATCGCCGGTTAACAAATGCCAACCGGGATTTGTGATCTTATAGTTTTCTGCATAAGCCTTTAAAATTTCCGGCGTGTCGAATTCGGGATTTATAGTAAAGGAAGCAATTCCCAAATTAGGGTTGCCATAAAATTCGTTCTGTATCTTCACCATATTCCGGTTCATGATGGGACAAATGGAAGGGCAGGTGGTGAAGAAAAATTCGGCGACATATACTTTGCCTTTGTAATCCTGGTTAGTGATGGTTTCTCCATTTTGATTTGTGAAACTGAATTGGGGAACTTCCCCAATAGTTGCCATATCGACTTTGGCAAAATTCTCAACAATTTTTGGAACGGCCCAAATCCCAAAGATGAGAATGACAAATGTTATACCTATATAAGAATAGTTTTTCATGTCAAATTTCCCTGTCTATTTTGTATTTTTTCAATGCCAAACGATATTCAGCGAGCACAATTTTAATGTCGTCACTCATTTTGTTGTTGATCTCGGAATAATCACTGGCGTTATAGCCATAGAGCAATCCGTAATCTTCATCATCATCTCGCCCGCGAAGGTTGCATTCTTTATCGATGATGAATACATATTGGCTTCCGTGATTTCCATCGAGTAAGAATTCGGTCTTAAGCGATTCGAATACTTTTTCCATAGCCGAAGTGGTCCCCAGGGCAAAACGCCAATTCTTAGGATCTTCAATTTCAGAAAGCCTTTCTTTTAGTTGAAGAGCTCTCTCCGTTTGGTCTTCGGTGATAAGGGTTACAAACTGAAACTCTTTAAACTGATGATTCTTTTTATAAATTTTATGAGCCAGGTTGTATGCATTGGCTTTTTTGGCTTCGACATCTGTTCCGAAGAAAATCAAGACTGTTATTCTGTTTTTGAGTTTGATGGAATCTCCGGAGAGCGGTTTAAAATCGTCCAATTCCATCACCTCATAAGAGAGGGTTGGAAGCTTTACAAAGTTATCCTTCGCCGAGGCAAAGAACATATAAACCGTAATAGGTAAAAGAAAAAGAATGAATAGAACAATGTACTTTTTAGCTTGCAAGACTCTGTATTTAATGAATGTGTCCTCCTTCGACAAGGCTTTGAAGGACTATGACAAAAGTACAACCCATACCATGGTTGGACAACCTTTATCCGTTAATTTTAAAATCTTAAGCGTAAAAAAACCCTGTAAAAAGACAGGGTATGAAATTCGTTCCTGACCACATCAAAAATTAAATTTTACGTAGTTATTTTTATAGACATCAAAGATATAATCACCTTCGATCAAAAGTATCAATACTAAGTAGCAGATCAGGAAAACCCCTGTCCATACAACAGATCTGCGTAATCCTTTGGTTTCATCGCGATGGTGCATAAAGTCCCAGATAATATAATAGGCTTTTACCAATGTTAGAATAATGAAGATCCAGTTCAAAATCTTCATCGCCATAAAACGATTCTGGGTTAAGATCTCGGGTTTTGTGATTCCCAGGTATACTTCCACCGTGGTAACTATGGAAAGGAATAAAAAGACTCCCCAAATCTTTGTGATATTGGACTTGAATTTAACCAGTCCTCTAAAAATTTCTAATTTATGCTCGTGTGCCATTTTTCAGTAATTTCTTTTTAAACAAGGTAGAAAAAAGTGAATACAAATACCCAAACCAAATCTACAAAGTGCCAATACAATCCCACTTTTTCAACCATTTCGTAGCTATTTCTTCGTTCGTAGGTTCCGACGATTACATTGAAGAAAATAATGATATTGATCATTACTCCGGTAAGCACATGAAAGCCATGGAATCCTGTGATAAAGAAAAAGAAGTCAGCAAATAGTGGGTGCCCATACTCATTGCGTATTAAGTTGGCTCCTTCAACCACTAATCTTCCGTCCGTAACCAGTTTTGCCACAGATTCTTCTCTTGAGAGTACCGTCTGTTTACCGGATTCGTCTAAATATTGAGTGCGTATTAAAATATTTTCGTTTGCTAAGAAACCGGTCTTTACCTCTTCAAATGAGAAGGATGTCAGAGTTTCTGGTTCCGAATCGTACCAGATCCCCGTTTGACTTTCGTGAGTAGTTCTTTCGGTAGGAATATGTACGGCAAAGTCTGCAATGGCTACACGTTTTCCTTCGGTATCTAAAAACTGAAGAATTTTTCCTCCTTTGGTTTCAACGGCGCCATAATCTCCCTTGATAAAAGTTGCCCATTCCCAGGCCTGTGATCCTACGAAGATGGCTCCTCCGATAATGGTAAAGAACAAATACCAGATCACCTTGTTCTTTTGCATTTTGCTTCCGGCATCTACCGCCAACACCATGGTCACTGAAGAAAAGATAAGTATAAATGTCATAAACGCAACGTAATACATCGGAGCGGTTACACCATGTAAAAATGGAATGTGTGTAAAGACCTGGTCTGCGACAGGCCAGGCATCAATAAACTTAAATCTGGAAAAACCATATGAGGCAATAAAACCCGAGAAGGTCAAGGCATCTGATACAATGAAAAACCACATCATCAATTTACCGTAACTGGCATTGAGCGGGCGATTTCCACCACCCCACGATTTTCCTTCAGTACCTGTTTGAGCAACAGTAGCGTCCATAAAAGAAATTGGTTTATTAGTGTGTAAAAATAAGTATAATTTTTATCTCACGAAATAGAAAAATAAAAAGAGATATATCCAAAGAATATCAACAAAATGCCAAAAGGTAGTAGCAAGTTCTATTCCAAGGGTTTTCCCGTTCCCATACTTTTGTTTATAATGATTATAAATTACTACCAAAACCGAAATAAGGGCAGCAACTACGTGTGCTATATGGACAACTGCTATCAAATAGATAAAGGATCCTTTCGCATTACTCGTAGGTCCTGTGAAGTTTATTCCGGAGCTATAGATCATTTCTGAAAAACCGCGAAATTGGAACCAAATAAAAAGTACGCCTAACAAAAAAGTGAGCAACAGTAGAAGCATTCCCTTTCTATTTTCTTCATTCTTCACGAAAACTTTGGCAAAATGTATGGTAATACTGCTCAATATGATTATGGCCAAACTAAAGTAAAACGCCTGAGGTAATTCCAGATCTTTGAGCCAATCCCGTCGGGTCCTGCTCACGATATATGAACTGGTAAATCCCGCAAAGCTCATCCCCAGGCTCACTATCCCAAACCAGAGCATCATTTTTTTGGCGCGATGCGTTTTTATTTCTTCTGTTCCCCGGGTATAATCTTTCATTATCTAATAAATTTATCCGCTACGTAAATGATTTGCAATAAGGTGATATAACTCACACTTACCAACATCAATTGTCGTGCGGCTTTCTCAGTTTTTAAATTGAACAATCGTACGGCATAATAAATTAACCATATGCCAATCCCCAAAATGATTATCGCCGAAATTGGTGTTATATACAATCTTCCCGTCACTCCTGCTGCCGGGATCAATGAAGCCAGTACTGTCCAAATACAATATAAAATCACCTGGATCGCGGTACCTTTGTTTCTTTTTCCGGTGGGTAACATAAAGAAGCCCCCTTTTTTATAATCTTCATATAAAAACCATCCAATCGCCCAAAAGTGGGGGAATTGCCAGAAAAATTGGATCATGAACAAGGTCCCGGATTCAATGCCAAAATCATTGGTTGCGGCAACCCAGCCCAGCATAAAAGGGATCGCTCCCGGGAACGCCCCTACAAATACAGAAAGCGGAGTACGAGTCTTTAATGGCGTATATAAACTTACATACATAAAGATGCAAATAGCGCCAAACATAGCGGTTTGAGGATTGATAATATATAAAATCGAGATCCCGGACAGTGTCAATATACTCGCTAAGATAAACGCTGAAGTAACTCCCATCCTACCCGCAGGAAGAGGCCTGTTCTTGGTGCGATCCATCAAAGCGTCCAGATCTTTTTCAATAATCTGATTGTACACATTGGACGCACCCACCATGAAATAACCCCCTATACACAACAGCAAGAGTACCGTAAAATCAATTTTGTCCACAACTCCTAATAGATAACCGGCCACCGAAGAGAATACCACACTTATAGATAAGCGCATTTTAGTAATTTCAGTAAAGTTTTTTATTACTGAAGCCGGAAACGACTGTGATTGAACTACAGGCAAGTGTCTTTGGTTTTTAAAAGCGCAGCAAAGATACATCACAAGGTCATTTTTCACAATATATATCCTATATTGTTAGGGCAGTATTTCAACTATTTTATTAAATTCAACCCTTAATTTAAAAACAACATCATGCGTACGTTAATTATTACAGGAATTGCCCTTTTTCTTGGATGCATTATATCTTACTCTCAAGATGATGTAGATAAAAATGGGTCAAAGAAGCCCACTATTTCCAGGACCATTAATCTGATAACAGTGACAAACAATATTTATATGTTTAAAGGAAAAGGAGGCAATATTGGGGTGAGTACCGGGGAGGATGGAGTTTTAATGATCGACAATCAATTTGCCGAGACAACACCGGAAATATTAAATTTAGCCAAAAGACTAAGTGATAAACCCATTCAGTTTCTGATCAATACACACCATCATGGAGATCATACGGGTGGGAATATAAACATGATCAATAACGGCACGGTGATCTTCGCACACGATAATGTGAGAAGAAGGCTAATGGAGGACGAAAGGAGAAAATTCGCAAAAGAGCAGGAAACCGCTTTTAATAAAAAGCTAGATAAGTTGGCTAAAGATGGAAATAGGGAAATAGCTGAGGCAAAAACCAAAGGAAGTATCCGGAATATGGGAGATTTTACCCCTTCAGTAAACACTTATCCGGCGATTACTTTTACCGATAACATGACTTTCTATTACAACGGAGAAAAAATAATGGTATTCCACGTACAAAATGCTCATACAGATGGGGATGTTATGGTGTATTTTACCGATAGCAATGTACTTCATATGGGTGACGTTTTCTTCAATGGCAAATACCCTTTTGTCGACATTAATAGTGGTGGAAATTATGACGGATATATCAAAGCACTATCTCGGGCACTCATTCTTATAGATGAAGAAACCAAGATCATTCCCGGGCATGGTGACTTGGCTACTAAATCCGATGTGAAGTACAGCCATGATATGATGGTAGCTCTAAAAAACAGCGTGGCTTATGAGTACGTAAGTGGAAAAACAAAAGAGCAAATCATCGCCAATAAAGACCTCACTAAAATTTATGACGCCAAAGGTTTTGGAGATGGTTTTATAAGTACCGAAAAATTCGTTGGATTGATATATGATATTACCAAAAAGCAATACGGTAAGTTAAAACCCAGAAAGAATTAGTTTTAGACTCACTTAGAAATCGTTATACCAATTGAACAGATCGGTACGAATTCCAAAATTCACCCATGTGGTTTGATTTTCGAAAGTGGTTTCGGTGTTTACCATAGGTTTAAAGTCTCTGAATATTAGGCTGCCGTATACTTTTAAATCAGTGGCCGGATTGATCAGGTAACCCGCTTGCAGTTCGACATGAAAGAAGTCAGTTGTATTTCCCTGGGCGACTTCATTTCCGTCATCAGATACTCTATTATCTTCGGTTCCATAGATACTTCCACCGTAAAAAAGATCGTCTTCTTTTGTATTGAACTCGAAGCCACGCTCTGCGACAATTAACTTAAGGTCACCAAATATTCTTCCCCTTTGGTAACGTGCTATGGCAATAAATTCTGAAAAGTTAGCTCCCAAAGTGTGTGCCATCGATTGATTGTTATGGCCATAATTAAGCACTACGGTGTTGTGAGAATAGGTGAACGGGCGCACACGGTTATACTCCACTTGTAAGTAGAAGTTTTTAATTCCGAAGGCATCATAATACTTTGCTCCTAATTGATATCCCGTTTTGTTCTTATAACTGCCTTCACCTCCAAAAATATCTCCAGAAGAAAATTCATCAATAATCAACTGCGCATAGGCATTTACTCTGTTGGTGAATTTATATTTTGTACTTAGCCCGATAAGTGCATTTCCACCTCGCGAACCCGTTGAAAATTCAATGGCGCGCAAAAAAATAATAGGATTTATGTAGTTGAAATCAAATCCGCGGTCATTGTCATTTTCCCATATAACCGACTCGAACAAACCGATGTTCAGCCTTTTGGTAATATTCAAGCTCAAATAGTGATTCGCCATAAATTTGGTGCGGAACGAACCATCTGCTGTGACCTCCGGACGCACGTCGCGCAAAGACATCCAGGTATTGGTATACTTTATCTTCCAAAATGTAGTGTTCAATTTGAAGAAAGGGTACGGACTTGCATTATCACTTAATAGAAGAGAACGATAACCGTCTCCAATGAAGTTCTTTCCATGCCCTAACTGAATGTTAAAATGCTTCGAAGGTGTATAAGAAACATGACCGGTTGCCACCGGGTAATCGTAAGAGTCGCTTTTAAATGATTTCGCAATACCCCGCGCTGGGATAATGGCGGGATTTCCACCGTCGGGTTTTCTCGCTTCTGCAAAACGATTGAAATAATCTGCGAAGCGCCCCTGACTTTCATAGATCACCGCAAAAAAGTTTACTTTTTTTCCAATACCCCCTTGCGCATAAATAAGCCTGGTGTTGTTATAGGTATCAATATCTGCATCGGTATCCTTTCCAACCTGCAAATCGACACCGGGGTCCAGTGTGATCCAATAGTCCTTTCCCTTTAATGTGACCATATGTTCATTCCACCACTTTCTTCCAAACCAGGATGTTTTGTTCTTCAAGATCTTTTGGTTTTCGGCCTCAAAATTGTAATACCTATTCACTTCATTATAGATGAAAGGTTTTTGGGCTGTATGGCTATTGGTCCCCACTTGATTCATGGCCGGATCAAAAAGACTGTAATCATGATGTGATAGTGGGATGTTTATTCCACTGCGATATTCGTCATTTTCATAAGGCAGCCTCTCTATATCATCGTATTCGGGATTCTTTCCGGTGCCAATTATTTTGTCTGTAACGATAGATTGAGGTGCAACCATTTTTTCGATAAATTTACCTAAAGGAACTTGAACCGTGATCGTATACTGAGCATAGGTAGGTTTGCCATTATATGTTGCCGGCGTGATCTGAGGAAATTGTTGAAAAACCCGACGTATTTCCTCTTTCAATTTTGTGTAGACTGCATCGACATATAGTATTTTAAAATTCCCTTCTCTGTCTACCTCAAAAAATACGTTCATGCTACCTGTGTAATTCTCTTCAGCAACCACATTGGGTTCCTTAAAATTTGCATGAATCAATTCTCTAACAGTGTTGTTAAAACAAACTTCTAAGGTTTTAATATCAACAGGTTCGCAATTGGAAAACACCGGGTATTTCTCGAATGGATTCCCGGTTTGTGCATAAATACGATGGCTAAAAAGGATTACTAAGATGAGAAGCACGGAAAATATCTTCATCGATATAAGGGCTTTTAGTTTTCCGAAAGATACGTTTTTTTGAAATGTTTCATGCAGAAAACAAAAAACCCGCCTTAATTTTAAAACAGGTTTGTTTCCTAATGAACCTGAAACATAATGGGAACCATAAATTGTACATCCACTTTGGTATTTCCTTGTTTGCCCGGTTTCATCAACGGCATTTTACTTATCACCCTTATAGCTTCCTTTTCTAACTTAGATAGTTTTGCTTTGGCGCTGATGTCTTTAACCTTGCCGTCATTTCCTATGGTAAACATAACATTTATGGTATGTGTTTTACCAACTTCCAAATCTGAAAACTTATCGGTATTAAATTTTCTATTGATAAAGGTGTTCATTTTTGAAGACATACATTGCCTCCGTTCGGTATTAGTGGATAAAGATTCACAACCCGGGAAAATAGGCGCAAATTGCACCGTATTGACATTCGACAGACCTGATCCCTTTGTAGGTGCGTTACCATTCAAACCTATCGATGGTACATTTGATTCGATCCCGGTTGGAGACATAATTGACTCTAATACAGGGTCTGTATCTGCGATGAATTTATAGACGTCGATCACCGGTTTCCGGATGATCCTTTTCTTTAACTTTTTTTGAGGTTCCACCGTTTCGACTTCAGGTTCTGCCAATCGGTATGCCAAAAAATAGGTTTCATCCAAATTCAGATTCGTGGACGGCACGAAAATTTCGCCTGAGGAAAGTTTCCAATCGCTTTCAATGATCGCAAGGAACAGTAACAAGCAAGCTATAAGCCCTACTTGAAAGAATATACCTGAGTTCCAACGAATGTTAATTCGTTTTTTTTCTTCTCTTTTTGATGGTACCTTTGTTTTGGCACGACTCGCATTTTTAACAGATGGTAACATAGTGTTTATATTTAAGAGTTATAACACTAAGCTACTCAAGGGTTGTGCCAAAAAAGAATCGCTCCGCCTAAGGCGGAGCGATTTATATATAAAATAATCAATTTTAATTCTCTACCTGGAATAGAATTGGCAGCGCATACAAAACGCCCACAGCCTTACCTCGCTGTCTTCCAGGTGTCATTTTAGGTAACGCCTTTACAACCCTGATCGCTTCTTGTTCTAAACGTGGATGTGGCGCACGAGCTCTTACGTTTACCACGTTTCCATTTTTATCGATCTTGAATTGTACTGAGATACGTTGTCGTCCTTCCAATCCCAGATCGTTTGCCAATTCAGTGTTGAATTTCTTTTGAACGAATTTCATAACTTTATCCGACATGCATTTTTTCTTGGCTGCGTTATTCCCGGCTTTTTCACATCCGGGATAGACAGGTACATTCTCAATAACCGCGAAGGGTACGTCCGCAATTTCTTCTTCTACTTCTTCAATTTCTTCAATCTCTATTATTTCTTCCATTTGATCAGCTTCTGTAGACTCACTAATGGTCTCCTCAACTTCCGCTTCATCTTCAACTACCATAATAACTTCTGGCGCCGGTGGTGGTGGTGGTGGTGGTGGTGGTGGTGTTACTTGTTGTGTGATGGGAATTTCTTCTTCCAGATTATCTCCAACATCTAATATATCTCCAACGAGATCACTTTTATCGTATGATTTCCATTCCACGGCTCTCCATGAGATCAAAAGCATTAATGCCAATCCAGCTAGAAAAAAAATATTGCTCCATCTACTGATATCTGATTTCGAATTTTTTTTCGGTTCCATAATTGAGAATTTATATTATTGCTAAAATATGTAAAATGAATTGTTTTTTAAAAAGAAAATCATTTTTTCAATATAAATAATTTCCTTATTTTCTGAAAAATTAACCATCCCATCAAAATGCCGGCAGAATTCGCAATTATATCCCACACATCTGCGGTTCTCGATTCAAAAAACAACCCTTGTGATGCTTCAATTATTATGCCATAAAAAAAGGCTATGAGCACTACCCATATTGATGTGAACTTACCGACTTCAGTCTTAGACAAAACGAAGAACAGCCAAATAATAACTAGAATAGAAAATAAAATTACATGCCCTAGTTTATCGATAGAAGGTACTTCCACTTTAGGAAAATTTGTGGTGGGAAAAAGTAATAAAAAGGTTATGAATAAGGTATAAGTTATACCAATAAACCTCAAGCTTTTAGCCTCCAATAACTTCCTTGTACCCTGCGTCATCTATAAGATCATCTAATTCATCTATATTCGAAATCTTTATCTTGATCATCCAGCCGTCACCGTACGGATCACTATTCACTTTTTCGGGCTCAGACTCCAATGCCTCATTGAATTCTACAATCTCTCCGGAAAGAGGCATAAAAAGGTCAGATACTGTTTTTACCGCTTCTACTGTTCCGAAAACCTCCTCACGCTCAAGGGTTTCATCCAGTGTTTCTACTTCAACATATACAATATCTCCCAGCTCACCTTGTGCGAAATCGGTAATACCCACAGTGGCGATATCTCCATCCACTGAAATCCATTCATGGTCTTTTGTATATCTCAGATTTGAAGGTATATTCATAATTACTAAGTTATTTTGATTGTATTAATTAGTTTCCAAAATTATATCTCAAAGTAATACCGCTTCTAATGGTTGTTTGCGGAAAGGCAGTTGAAATAGCATATTCAGAAAAGGTATGATCATAAAAGAACAAAGCTGTAAGATTCTTGCTCAAGGCATAGTCAACCGAAAATTGCAAGCCATATATGGTTTGTCCGGCCGTGGTTTGAATGTTATCACTATCAAGATATCGAATTACTGTTTTATTATCTCTTCTGGAAACGTCAAGTAAAAAGTTCAAATCACTGGTGACGATCTTTTTCTTACCTCCTAAATTTGTGGTTATCTTGAGCTCTTTGATCCTGTATCCCAATCCCAGTATTATTTCATCTCCTTTTATTTCCGTCAACAAATTATTGGCAA
>SMXJ01000155.1 GCA_004356305.1 Bacteroidota bacterium
ATTGGAAGGCCTGTGGCTCCATCGATAATTATACCACAAACTTCGGTTTTCGGTTCCGTTTTTTTCGAAACCGATATATACCGGTCGTCGATATTCTTAAATTGAAATGTGGTGCTTTCATCCAAATAACGCAGGGCATCTTCCAGGGAAATATCGTTTGAGGGTAGAGGTATGGAAATTTCAGAAATTTCAGAAGGAACATAAGAAAAACTAACGCTGTGGCGCTCCTCGAGCATTTTTAAGATACTTACAAGACTGCTTTTTTTCGTATTTTGACCATATATTTGCTGGTTGGAAAATAGAAAGAGTGCTAATAATAAAAAAGAAACAAGCCTAGTTGTTTTTCTTTGCATATAGTCTTACATCTTCCCCCTGTATTGTAAATTCCAGCTGCAACGGATCACAAATAGAACGTAAAGCCACATTGAGATCCTTATGGGTGAAACTACCAGTAAAATTTTTATCTACAATATTCTGGGAGATAAGGTTAATTGGATATTGTCTTTTTAATTCTTCAAGTACTAAAGATAAGGATACATTTTGAAAAGTACTTTCATTTGCAATCCAATTAGGGGAGGCGGTCGCTATTTTACTTTTTTCGATACGATTTTGGTTACGGATCTCTATCATTGTCCCGGCAGGAACTTGTACAGTGGTGTCGCTATACGAAACACTTACCAGTCCTTCATAACATTTTATGCTGAACAGGCTATCCCGACTAAAAACATTAAATCGTGTTCCCAAAACTTGCACAAAACCTTGTGAGGT
Organism: Bacteroidota bacterium; assembly: GCA_004356305.1. Taxonomy (GTDB): domain Bacteria; phylum Bacteroidota; class Bacteroidia; order Flavobacteriales; family Flavobacteriaceae; genus Aureisphaera. The sequence continues at coordinate 769 of SMXJ01000155.1, forward strand.
CTTTACGCTAAACAATTTCCCTTTATGAACTTTGAAAAAGGCCTCACCTTCCAATTTTAAAGATCTTTTTTGGTTCCATTTATTCCCATCGAATGAAATTTGAGATTGAGAATTAAGGTGAACCTGAGAAGCATCCGGGAGCATGAATTCTTTCTTTTCAGCGATTTGAGTCGAAATGGTGGTTTCACTGTCTGAAATAAACAAATATCCCACAAATAGAATAACGACTGCGGCAGCTACTCTATAAATTACTTTCAAAGATCTAATAGGCCTGACTTTTGAGGGATCAACTAATTTTGAAGCAATCGCGTTAAAGTTATCTTCCTCCCTGAACATAGGCGTTTCAAAACTTTCAGCTGTATTGGCAATTTTTATATACGAGGAATAAGTGGGATCTGCCTCTAAGGTTATTATTTCCTCGGGAGTGGCAGTTCCATTTAAATATTTATGCAGTAAGTGTTCTTTGTCCATTTTTTCCATTTCCAAACTCATTATTGAAACAGTTAATCAGTATTTTACCCTACCTTCTTTGTTAAATTTCTTCTATTTCCTTTCTGAGGGATGCTAATGCATGACTCATTCTTTTTTCCACTGCTTTGACCGATATCTCTAATATTTCGGCTATCTCAGCATATTTTTTGCCTTCTATCCGGTTTAACAAAAAGGCGGTACGTTGTGGCTCAGTGAGATTCGCGATGGCATTTTGCAATCTTTGGTGGTATTGTTTTTCCTCGAGTAAGTATTGTGGAGATTGAGTGTCCACTTTTTGGGGTTGAAGTTGTGCATATTGTAGTACTACCTTGTGGTGAGCCACTTGATTAAGAAACATATTGTTGGATACGGTATACAAAAAAGACTTTGCTTTTTCACGCGTAACTTTTTTGCAATTTTGCCATAGCTTTATGAACGCATCTTGCACCAGGTCATCTGCTTGCGCACTATCCCCACATTTAAAATAGAGAAAATTCCAAATGGTTTCGCCATAGTCATTGTATATTTGACTGAATGTTTTTTCCTCGCAAACATTATTGGGTATTTTCATATATTTAAAATTACAAATTAAATTTGTTTATAAAAATAAAACCTAATAAATAGTAGGGTATAACACGATTCAACTGTTATAAAACATAGTAGAGACCAATTGAAATGTTATGAATAGATTAGGTAATCTCCCCATTTTCCTAATTTCATTACTGATATTGGTATTTTCTTCTTGTCAAAAGGAAAAAGAAGAATTTATCGATGAAACAAATGAAGAGGAAACAATTAATTTAGATTCTGTACTCACGGGAATGCTGCTTAGTGCTTCCCAGAATAATGGATATATCGACGATATTATTGATAACTCCGATTGTATTTCAGTAGCACTTCCGGTGACTGTTTTCGCCAATGAGCAAAAAGTGATCATCGAGGATGAGAGTGATTATGATCTAATTGTGGCCATATTTGCTGAATTTGAGAATGATATCGATACTCTGGAAATCGTCTTTCCTATATCCGTTATTTTTGAAGATTATAATCAAATAGAGGTTGGAAGTCAAGGGATATTGAACATTGTTGTTGCCGCCTGTCAGAATATCGTTGAGAACACCTATAGCTGCATAGATTTTGTATATCCAATTGAGTGTTTTACCTACGATGTTTCCAATGAGCAAACAGGATTGGTGACTCTTGAAACTAGTTTTGATTGGTTTTGGTATTTGAACTATCTCAACGAAAATATTTTAATTGCTATCAATTATCCTATAAGGGTAATTTTGGATGGGACTGTATCAATAATTAATTCTAATGATGAGTTGTTGGCGTATTTCACCCAAACTAATTGTGAGACGAACACGACCATCGATCCTACCAAATTTGAATTGAACCTTACATCAGGATTCTGGTTTGTCATTCTGTATGACGAAGATGGAATTGATGAGACCTGTAATTATGCAGGATATGAGTTCAATTTCAATACAAATGGAACGGCAACGGCAACTAGCGATACCGAGATCCGCTATGGTTTTTGGACCCTCGAAGATAATGACGGGGAACTCGACCTGTTATTAAAATTTGATGTCGATGGCCAGGGTGATCCTTTTGAGGATTTGAATGAAGATTGGGATGTGTTGGAAAATACCCCACAAATTATAAAGTTGAAGGATGAAAGTGGTGGAAATAATACGGTTGATCACCTGTATTTTGGTCGAGATCCGATAGCTACTTGTAGCAGTGGTAATGCACAAGTATTGATCAATGCCTTGATTGACGGACAATGGTTTGTAGAGACCTATTTAAACGATGGAATTGATCAGACCGGTACTTACAGTGATTTTGCATTCACGTTCAAAAATAGCGGCATCGTAGTTGCCACTAGTAGTATTTATACGTATTATGGTACCTGGAGTGTTTCCGGGACTAATGACCTGGAGTTGGTTCTCGACTTTGGAACACAAATTCCTCTCGATGAATTCAATAGAGACTGGGATGTTTTAAATTTCGATACCTCCCGGGTAGAACTGGAAGATGTAAGTAGTGGAGGTGGCACCGATACGCTTATTTTAGAAAAGATATAGCCTTTTTTGCCCCTAAAAAAAAGGAAGCAGCCAGAATTTTGGAAGGCTTATTTTATTTGATCAAAGATTTTTATAGTTTGACCAGTGATACTTTATCATAATATTGAACGATTATTTGTTATATAATTTCTTCCCTGCTTCTTCGTATTTATCCCCTGCAGTCCAGAAAGGGGTTTCAGGATCGTTCGCTATATTTCTTCCTGCCAGAACATAAGCGCGAAAAAACTTTTCCAAATAATCATAATCCAAATTATCTGCATGATCTCCGGGTTTATGGTAATATTTAGTCACCTCCCCATCAAAGGAGTTAAAGCCTAATGAAAAAGTTGGGGAAGGGATACCTTTGGCCGCAAAGTTAACGTTGTCACTTCTATCAAAGAGACCTTGCTCGGGCGCCGGATCATCGATAGCTGTCAACCCGAAAGCTGCTACGGCATCTTTTATATTTTGGGCGGCAGTTGTACGTTGAAGTCCAATAATAGTAGCCAATGAAGTATCGTTGTAACCCGCGTTATCACTATTGAAACAGTATACCATTTGGTTTAGTGGTAAAACGGGATTCTCCACATAATAACTACTGCCTAAGAGTCCTTTTTCCTCACCCGTGAACAGAATAAATAATGCAGAACGCTTGGTTGGGTATTTCGCCAAATTCTGAGCCATAGTCAAGACGGTAGTAGTACCCACAGCATTATCTCGTGCACCATTATAGATCTTATCACCAGATTCATCTGGAGTGCCAATTCCTACATGGTCATAATGAGCGGAATAGATAATATACTCATTTTTAAGATCGGGATCCGTCCCTTCTACAACGCCGATTACATTTCGGGAAATCATGGTGTTTCTTCTCGAATTTAGCATTTTAAGTTTTAGTGTATGTTTTCCAGAAGCCAGATCCAAAGCAATACTTCCATACTCATCATGTATCCACAGATAGGCCGGTTGTCCTCTTTTAGCCTCATAACTTTCCTTGTCTTTGATAACCTCAATTCGAGAGGAGTTGAAATTATGGTCGATAAAACCCCATGTTTCATTGTTGGTTTTGATCAACTCGATTACTCCCAGCGCTCCGGCATTTTTAGCCAGATCCGATTTCTGTTTTCTTAACCTAAATGCCCCTTTGGCATCTTTGGCATCAGGTCCGCCACCCTTGACGACCACTATTTTTTTATGAACGTCCTTTCCTTTATAATCTTCTTCCAGGCCATACCCCAGGTAAACGGCATCACCGATATAATCCATTTTAGAAGGATTCAATACCACTTTCTTTTTCACTTCTTTACCATCTATGGAAAGGGTGATTCCTTTGGGAGGGTCCACTTTTAGCAGTTGTACATCCTGGTAATAAGTTCCAGTTAGAGGATTGGGTTCTACTCCATAACCTCTAAGTGTGTTTGCAAGATAAGATGCGGCTATTTTATTTTCAGCAGTACCGGTTTCACGTCCTTTAAGAAGATCGTCTGCCAAAAAATAGATATGTCCCTGAATGGTATTTTTATTTACAGTTGAAATTACTTTTTCTTTTTCAGACTGAGCGATGGCGAATGCAACATATAGCAGCGTTATAAGTAACGAAAATTTGATTTTCATATTGAAGTTTTATTTTTTAACAAGGTTAAATATAGCCAATTAATTGAAACCCAATTTTTATTTTTCTTGGCAATGCAAAAGGACAGTTACCAAAAGAAAAATTGGGTTTCAATCGATTGAAAGATTCACAGTAATTGAGTCGAAATCAAGCTTCAACTTCAATCTTATTTATTCTTCCTCGGTTTCTTCTTCAGCTTCTGCTTTGGCGGCTTCGATTTCCATTAGTGCCATCACAAACGGAGCATTGTCCCAATAGCCATATTCCATGGCAACTTATTTGAATTACCGATAACCCTCACTACCGAATGCTTCTCCGGTGCCCGTTTGACAATACTGGCGTAAACTTTCCATATATCGGCCCCAGCTAAAACTGCAAATAGCATAGAAATCCCCTTGTTCATCCCACCCATTATGTGAAAAACGGACACGGGTTTTACCCTCATTTTCATCCAGTGTAAAGACAAAAGTATGTCCTATCCATCCATGAGTGCTTTCGGTACATTCCCAAACCAATTTTTCGTTTGGTTTTTCTTCTGAGACTTTCATTTTTGGACCTTGAAAATCTCCAAAATCGAACCGGATAATTCCTCCTGGAGAGGCTTCACCCTGTGTTTGAACCGTCCACCAATTGGACAGTCCTTCTATGGTCGAGATGGCCTCATATACTTTTTCTATTGAAGCGTCAATATGAAATAAATGTTTGATAGAATGATCCATGATGAAGGTTTTTTAAATCGCTGATTCTAAGATAAGTATTTAAAAATAGAATGTCACCTGCGTGCAGATAATTTACAGATTCATAGCTGATCATTCCATGATGAATTATAGATTTTTAGTTAAGCAATAATCAAAAAGTTGCCCTTTGCCACTCCCTCTTCAATTTGTATCTTTGCCGTCGCAGTCCGAAACCTTGATGAAGAGACACTTTTAATATAATGTTGTAAAGGATATGTTTGATAATTTAAGCGATAAGCTGGATAAAGCACTTCACGTGCTCAAAGGTCATGGAAGTATCACCGAAGTAAATGTAGCCGAAACTTTAAAAGAAGTTCGTCGCGCCTTACTCGATGCGGATGTTAACTTTAAAACTGCCAAAGATTTTGCGAATAGAGTAAAGGAGAAGGCGCTTGGTGAAAATGTATTGACCAACTTGCAGCCCGGACAATTATTGGTAAAGATCGTAAAGGACGAACTCACCGAATTGATGGGTGGTGATACCGAAGGAATCAACCTGGGAGGTTCGCCTAGTATTATTTTAATGTCGGGTTTACAGGGTAGTGGTAAAACCACATTTGCAGGAAAACTCGCTAATTTTTTAAAATCAAAAAAATCAAAAAATCCTTTACTGGTAGCCTGTGACGTATATCGCCCCGCAGCCATCGATCAGCTACAGATCATTGGAGAACAAATTGGAGTTGAGGTGTATTCCGAAGAAGGAAATACGGACCCCGTTGCCATTGCTGTCAATGCGGTTGCCCATGCCAGACAAAACGGATACAATGTGGTGATCGTGGATACTGCAGGGCGTCTCGCAATAGATGAGCAGATGATGACCGAGATCGCGAACATACATAAGGCCATTCAACCTCAGGAAACACTTTTTGTAGTGGATTCGATGACGGGACAGGATGCCGTGAATACTGCCAAGGCGTTTAATGATCGCCTGAATTTTGAAGGTGTTGTGTTGACCAAGCTCGACGGTGATACCCGCGGAGGAGCAGCTATTTCTATTAAGAGCGTGGTAGATAAACCTATCAAGTTCATTGGAACAGGTGAGAAAATGGATGCCATCGATGTATTTCACCCTTCTCGTATGGCGGACCGAATATTAGGGATGGGAGATGTGGTATCTCTTGTGGAGCGTGCCCAGGAGCAGTTCGATGAAGAGGAGGCGAGAAAACTTCAGAAGAAAATAGCGAAGAACCAATTTGGTTTCGACGATTTCTTAAAACAGATCCAGCAGGTGAAGAAAATGGGTAGTATGAAGGATCTGATTGGGATGATACCCGGGGCAGGCAAAATGATGAAAGGGATGGATATAGATGACGATGCTTTCAAATACATAGAGGCCATTATTCACTCCATGACGCCAAATGAGCGCACTAAACCCGCCTCGATCAATCCTAACCGTAAGAAAAGAATTGCAAAAGGAAGTGGCACTTCGGTACAACAGGTGAATCAGTTACTCAAACAATTTAACCAAATGAGTAAAATGATGAAGATGATGCAAGGTGGTGGTGGCCGTAAAATGATGCAGATGATGGGTAATATGAAGTAATTTTGCAGATATACTTTAACCTTTAATCCTTAACCCTGAAAAAATGACAATCTTAGACGGTAAGAAAATATCGAACGACATCAAAGACGAGATCACGGTCGAAGTCCAAAAAATGAAGGACAAGGGTGAGAAAGTTCCCCATTTGGCTGCGGTTTTGGTAGGGAATGATGGCGCCAGTTTGACCTATGTGGGAAGCAAGGTCAGATCTTGTGAACGGGTAGGATTTAAGTCTACGTTGGTTCATTTACCCGATACAACAAGTGAAGAAGAGTTATTACTTAAAATAGAGGAGCTTAACAACGACGATGATATTGATGGTTTTATCGTTCAGTTGCCATTGCCGCCTCAGATCAATTCGGAAAGGGTTTTGCTTGCCGTTGACCCCGGCAAAGATGTGGACGGATTCCATCCTGAAAATTTCGGAAAAATGGCCATGGACATGAATACCTTTATTCCCGCCACTCCATCCGGTATTTTGGAATTATTGGAACGATACAAGGTTGAAACCGAAGGCAAGCATACGGTAGTTATAGGCCGTAGTCATATTGTAGGCCGTCCTATGAGCATTTTAATGAGCCGTAAGGGATATCCGGGAAATAGTACGGTGACTTTAACCCATAGCCGTACAAAAGATATTTCCAAAATAACCGCTCAAGCAGATATTATCATTTCAGCCTTGGGTATTCCGGAATTCTTAAAAGCAGAAATGGTCAAGGAGGGTGTTGTCATTATCGACGTGGGGATCACGCGTGTACCGGATGAGTCACATCCAAAAGGATATGTGATCAAAGGCGATGTGGATTTTGAAAATGTTAGTAAAAAAGCCTCTTTTATTACTCCTGTTCCCGGTGGAGTAGGACCCATGACGATAGCGATGTTATTAAAAAACACATTGCTCGCTCGAAGGCAACAAAAGAAGAACTAATCATCGCGTTTCCCACATCATCGGACCTGTTTGGGAGTATTAGTTAACAATCTCTTTCTCGTCGTATTCCTTTCTGTAAATGCTTAGTAGTACTAAGAACAAACTGATTAACAATGGTCCGAAGATCAATCCAATAAATCCGAAAAGTGGCACGCCTACTATAACTCCAACCAGGGTGATTAGTGGGTGAACATTATCGATTTTTTTCAACACATATAGCCGCACAATATTATCCGACAAACCCACTACAACGAATCCGTAAATAAGGATGCCCCATGCCTGAAATGTGTGCCCCGTGGAGATTTCTAAAATAAACACGGGTAAAATTCCAACCAGGGTTCCCACAAAAGGTATCATAGATCCGATGGTCACGATCACAAACCAGAAAAAAGGATCTGCTACACCAAAAATTAAAAACCCGATCAAGGCTACAAATCCCTGTACTATGGCTACCAACGGTATCCCCAGTGCGTTGGATCGAACCATCGATTGTATTTCCTTTCCAATTATTTTCAGGTTTCCTTTGCTCACCGGAATATAATCGGCTAACGAGCTTTTGCTCATTCTACGATCCGTAAAAAGGTAGAATAGTATGAAATACATCAAACCTATAGCGATGAATACGTTAAAAGTACTCCCGGCTATGCTCTGTAGGTTGCTCGAAATCCACGAAGAAATAGCACGCACGTCTATTTGAGAGGCCAGATCATATCCAAGTTGTTCTTCCCAAGAGGCAATTTGACCTTTTAATGCCGTCACCACTTTTTCTGAATTTTGTACGGCATTCCCGATCTTATTGCCCAATAATATTATGATGCCGGAAACGGGTAGTAATATACCAACAAAGGAAATAATGCATAAAAGAGCGGCTGCTAAGTTGGGATTCCAGCCTTTTCTTACCAAACGTATCATCCATCCCCTCATCAAGACATAGACAGTTATGGCACCTAAAATTCCTGAAAAATAAGGTAGTAATTCTCCAAATATAAGTCCACCTATGATAACTATCAGTAGTAGCACAAATAATTGGCGAATCACATTTTGTGGAATAGTTTTCATTTCAGTTTTCGAATAATTGGTCTGGATTTTTAAACGCCTTGAATTCGATAGTGTTGCCAGCCGGATCGTTGATAAACAGGGTGGCTTGCTCACCCACTTCTCCTTCGAACCGAATATAAGGTTCAATAATGAAGTTGACCTGATGTTCTTTTATTCTTTCTGAAATGTAATCAAAAGTTTTTGAATCCAAAACCACACCAAAATGCGGAACAGCTACTTCTTTCCCATCAACCGGATTTGAATGGCTATATTCAACTTTTGGCTTTTCTTTGTAGTGAATGACCAACTGATGGCCAAAAAAATTAAGATCCACCCAATGATCACTACTTCTTCCTTCAACGCAACCCAATACTTCACGATAAAATTTTCGGTTGGTGGGGATATCATCTACCGGAATAGCAAGGTGAAACGGACGTAACTTTTCTTTCAAGGGTTCTTATTTAACAATGAGGTAACTAATACTTACAGTAGCGAGTTCGTTATCAGGGAATTTAGAAGCATGGGACGGTACCGAATGCAATCCTACTTCAGAAATGACCGTATTAAAAACTTCGAGTTCTAAAATATACTGATCACTAAATCCATGTGTTGCATCATAAGCTGTCGCTGCGGTTTTCCCTATGTTCTTAGCGGTTATTTTAGGATCGATGGTATGCAATTCGATCAACATCAGACCAAATTTATGTATATAGGGCTTCCAATTCTCAAAATGTTCTTTCAGATTTTGTTCTACCTCTCTATTAGAGAGCCGTATGCCACGTGAAGCAAAGGCTCCCGTCGAAAAACTCACGGTGTTTAGGTCTACATTTTTGGGAGATTCCCAAGGCCGATTGTGATCCAAAAACGTACGAACATTCAACAGATCACAAAGGTTTATATCATAACTGTTCTGAATGTCCTGTTCCAATTGATGAGGATTCCCTATGTCCCCCCATATAACTTTAGCCCAAATATCGGCTTTTACCAAATTGCCCCGGGTTACTTTTAAGGCAGCCCGGTTGTAATCCACCCCCACTAAGAATAATGGATACTCATCCAGGATAGCACCGCGTTTGGTGCGCCGCTCAATGACTTCGAAAAGATGAATTAAAAAAGCGCCATTTCCACATCCCATATCGAGAATTCCTTTGGGCTGTTCTTCAATGGGTTTGTTGAAAAGTGATATGATGATCTCATCGATCTTTTTGAAATAAGCAGAATGTGCACCCCCGCTTCCCCACACATTCATCTCTCTGTCTACATGGATCTCGTGAGCAGTTGGAATAGAACTCTTAAATATAAGAGCATTACCAAACATGAGTTCATCCACCCTTCTAAAAGTAGGAATATACGAAACAGTGACCCCATAGGCTGAAGATCGTCTCGCAAAGAATAAGCCTTTATCGGTAAAACGATAGTGTTCATTTTTTTTACTGAACCACCCTAAATAACAAAAAAAGTCGAGTATTTTACTAAAATTTACGGGATCTTCATGAAACTCATCAGCGCTGAAGGAAGCCTCCATGAAATACTTATGAAACATTCCGTCCATGCCCAGAAACACCGTAATAGGGCCCACTAAAACCCCTTCGATATGCTTTGATATTTGGGACTCTATTTCATGCTCCAGAGGGTCTTTCGAACGGGCTTCATAGTCGCCATTCTTGTATTTATTAAAAACACGATTCAAAAGAGAGAATTGTTCCGATTCAAAATGGCGTGGATGAAATTCCTCCGAAGTTTTCATAAACCCAACTACGTCTTCATACCTTTGAACCAAATTGAGCGCGATCTCACTTCGTTTGTTCTTCGCTATGGTAATGGTGTTTTCATTTTCGTCGATTTTGTATTCTAACCATCCTTGTGACGCCAGCATCCGTAGTCCAACGTTTAGATAGCCTTCATTGCAATCAAATAACCGGACGATCTCTTTTAGTTGGTGTTCTTTTTTCTTCAGAATATGATCCAACACCCCTTTTTCCTTTAAGGCAAATGCCACAGGGGCTACGGCGATACCATCCAGATGGCGGAAGAGATCATTACGATATAAGGCTTTTTCAGAAATGGATAACATAAAGTTGTAGAGTGAAGTAGGTAATTATAGAATATTTCGAATTACTTGTTCTCGTTATTTTTTAAAAATTGAAGCAGTAATGTACTAATAATCCTTTCATTAAAAAAAGCCTTTCATTTTGGAAAGGCTTTTGGTAATTTATTCTTCAGTAGTTTCATCATGATCGTCCTCAGCATCCCAACCTATCATAAAATACTTGAATTTAGCGCCACCGGGAATTTGAGTTGCCTCCACTTTGGCATTGTAATTATAGCGGATATTTTCAGGTAATTCCTTTTTGTCAATAGTGATATATACATCAGTATCCTTCAGAAAAACCACAACTACGTTGATCGCATTTTGAATAGCGATGATTTCATAATTCGCTTTTACATCGGCGAAAGAACTGTTCAAAGAGAGCCCTTTTTCCGTTTTAAATCGTTTGTCAAAAACTTGAATAAAGCTGATTCTCGATTCCGGATCTGTTTCATTTTCCGGAGAAAGCAGCAGTAATTTTTTACCACCTTTCTCGTAAACTTCTACCTCGCCTCGAATCCCCAAGGCATTTTCACCAACCCTCAATGGTACGATAGAATCGAGCTCGAATATCGAGTCCACCTGATTTATTTGTGCTTTACTGGTCAAGTTGCCTATCTGCCCATTCTTAATTAGAAAAGGGTCTTTTTGGTCAGCACATTGTATGAAAAGGATGGAGGCTAAAACGGCAATAAATAAGGTCTTTTTCATGGTTTTTAATGTAAAATAGTATTGTATTAAAGTTGCGATTTTGGTTTGTGGATCACCGAAGCATTTTCGTTAATATTCCTAAAACACTTCGTATCACTGTTGGACTGGTCAAAACTTTTTCGAGGCTGCTTTTTGAAGATCTTCTTCTGCGTGAGGAGCTTCTTCGATATGAGCCGGTTCGTACAGCTGCCCTTTCTTTCTCAGCTTTTTCTTTTGCCTCTTCCTGGTTCGCGATTTCAATTTTTTTGTTGAGTAATTCATAGGCACTTTCGCGATCTATTTCTTCATTGTACTCTTTCGCTAATTTCGAGTTCTCTATAAGTGATTTCAATTCGCTATCATTCAATATATCCATTCGGCTCATAGGAGCACGTAGCATGGTTGCCGCTAAGGGCGTTGGTATACCCTTTTCATTTAACACTGAAACAAGTGCCTCTCCGGTTCCTAATGAGGTCAATAATTGATCAGTTTGGTAGTAGTCTGAGAGCGGATAATTTTCTGCTGTTAATTTAATGGCCTTCCGGTCTTTGGCTGTGAAAGCTCTTAAGGCATGTTGTATTTTTAACCCTAACTGACTCAATACTGCATCCGGTATATCGGTTGCGTTTTGAGTTACAAAATACAATCCAACTCCTTTGGAGCGAATTAACTTTACAATACTTTCAATTTGGTCTAGTAATGCATCACTGGCCTCCTTAAATATAAGATGGGCTTCATCTATGAAGATGACGAGTTCGGGCCTGCCGGTATCTCCTTGTTCCGGGAAGGTAGAGTAGATCTCGGCTAGTAAGCAAAGCATAAAAGTGGAAAATAGTTTCGGCCTATCCTGTATATCGGTTAAACGAACGATGTTTATGTAACCGTTTCCATTTTGGTCCACGCGCAAAAGATCATCTGTGTCGAAAGACTTTTCCCCAAAGAACAAGTCGCCCCCTTGTTGCTCGAGCTGGACGATCTTCCTGAGGATCGATCCTGCAGAAGCCGGTGATATCCGGCCGTATTCACGGGCGATTTCGGTCTTTCCTTCTTCGGTAGCATACTGAATGATCTTCTTAAAATCCTTTAAATCCAGCAGTGGTAATTGATTATCGTCGCAATATTTAAAAAGAACGGAAATGATGCCCGACTGGGTTTCAGAAACACCCAATATCCTTGAAATTAAAACTGGACCGAATTCACTTACCGTCGCTCGCAACCGTACACCATCCTGCTTAGATAAAGTGAAAATTTCAACAGGGAATTTCTTAGCGTCGAATGGAATACCAATGGCCTCATGGCGCTCGTCAATTTTTGGGTGTCCGGGGCTTGGTTTTGCTATTCCACTCAAATCTCCTTTCATGTCCATTAACAAAACGGGGATGCCTTTATCAGAAAGGTTTTCAGCTAATATTTGTAATGTTTTGGTCTTTCCGGTTCCAGTTGCTCCGGCAATCAGACCGTGCCTGTTCATTGTTTTTAAAGGGATCTTTACCAAAGCATTTCGCACCGTTTGCCCATCGAGCATTGCAGCCCCTAGAGTGATCGCTTCTCCCTTGGTAGCGTAACCCTCATTGATATGATCAAAAAATTCTTGTTGATCTGCCATTTTCAAAATTTTGATAAAAATATGAATTGTGCGTTAGCTTTTGAAATATAATAACAGTTATGTTTTGAATATTCTCCTGTTAAAGCATTATTTTTGTGGCCTATGCAAAAGAATATTCAGGCTTTGGTGGAAAAGGGTCATTTGTTGCCATTGATGGAGGAGTTTTACACCATCCAGGGGGAGGGATATCACAAAGGGACAGCAGCTTATTTTATCCGCTTAGGTGGTTGTGATGTGGGATGTCATTGGTGCGATGTGAAGGAAAGTTGGAATCCGGATATTCATCCGCCAACCGATATCGGATCGATCGTAACAAATGCCGTAAAATATTCGAAGACCATTGTTGTCACCGGAGGAGAACCCTTAACCTGGGATATGTCTCCCTTGACCCAACTATTAAAAGAAAAAGGACTCGATACTCATATTGAAACCTCGGGCGCTTATCCTCTGAGTGGAACATGGGACTGGATTTGTTTATCTCCAAAAAAAAATAAACTTCCAACTGCGGAAATTTATAAGGTAGCTGATGAGCTCAAGGTTATCATATATAACAAAGACGACTTCCGTTTCGCCGAAGAACAAGCATTGAAAGTAAATCCGGACTGCAAATTATATCTCCAACCCGAGTGGAGTAAACGGGATAAAATGATTCCTCTAATTGTAGATTATGTAATGGCGCATCCACATTGGGTGGTTTCGTTGCAAACACATAAGTACTTAAATATTCCTTGAGAAATAAAGTACCGAGTTCCAAAAAAAGCAAATTCCAAAAGCCATTCGACTGACCATTGGAATTTGTAATTTGTTATTTGATTTTTGTTATTTCGTAAATGGCACTGTAATTCGTGCATTTCCCCAACCCAGATGCATATCCACTCCATTATCGCTTTCCTCGAAAACGATGGAGAAAGCCTCTACAAAATCGTCGGAACTAGTCACAGGCACATTCAACCTGACCACATCGTTGGCTTCATTATAAAAATAAGAACCCCACACATTTAGATCTTTATTAATTATAGCTGTCCACTCGCTATCACCCGGAATGGTACAAAAAGTATAGGTTCCTGCTTTTATCATAGTGTCGCCCAATTTCATGTCGACATAAAGGGTTAGTTCTGTGGCTTCATTGGCTCCGGTGCGCCAAACTTTGCCATTGGGAGTGAGACCGCTTAATTCCCTTCCTTTTAATTGGGGTCTGCTGTAAGTGATCTTTATAAGCTTGTCTGAATTCCTGTAATCATCCGGATAAGACGCAGTATCCATGGGGCTTACGTCCATTTTAGGAAATTTTTGAGCCTCAATATCTATGCTGAATACAAGGGTTGCTGCAAATAGCAGGGTAGTGATAATAATTGTTTTTTTCATGTCATTATTTTTAGGGTCTGCCTTTATCGGCAGACGGGATTAAAAGTAATTTTTATCAGGTAGAAAAATGATAATATTATGTGAAAATTTCCGAATTAATCTAATAATTAGGTCGTAAATATTTGGGTGTTATTACGGTAAATAATCTCTTTCTTTTTTGTGGTAATTCCGAGGGTTGTTTACACAAAATTTTGTTCATAACTTCGTATTGATAAAAAGCCGAAGCCCCTGAATTTATTGGGGATTTGGTTATATTTGTTCGTTATCAAAAAAGGATTAAAAAAACCTGATTTTTATGAGCGAAGAACAGCAAAAAGACAGTTACAGTGCCGATAGTATTCAGGCGTTAGAAGGGATGGAGCATGTGCGCAAGCGACCATCGATGTATGTTGGAGATGTTGGACCGCGTGGATTGCATCATTTAGTGCATGAAGTCGTAGATAATTCCATAGATGAAGCTATGGCCGGTTACTGCGATACTATTGAAGTCTGGATCAATGAAGATAATTCTATTAGTGTAAAGGATAATGGTCGTGGAATTCCTGTAGATATGCATAAGAAAGAGGGTGTTTCTGCACTGGAAGTGGTGATGACCAAGATCGGTGCCGGAGGTAAATTCGATAAAGATTCGTATAAAGTATCGGGTGGTTTACACGGTGTTGGGGTTTCGGTAGTTTGTGCACTTTCAGAAAAATTAAAGGCGACGGTATATCGTGAAGGTAAAATTTGGGAGCAGGAATATGAGCGCGGTCAAAGTATGTACCCTGTGAAGTCGGTGGGCGAAACAGATGAGCGTGGTACACTAGTGACCTTTAAGCCGGATTCAGAAATATTCAATATAACACTGGAATATAACTACGATACTTTGGCTAGCCGGCTTCGCGAACTGTCCTATTTGAATAAAGGAATATCAATTTACTTTACGGATAAGCGTCAGAAAGATGAAAATGGAGAATTTGTTAGAGAAAAATTTTATAGCGACGAAGGATTAAAGGAGTTCATCCGTTTTCTCGACGAGAACCGTGAACCGATTATTTCAGGCGTGATCGCAATGGAAGGGGAGAAGAATGGTGTTCCGGTTGAAGTTGCCATGATATACAATACCTCTTACAATGAAAATTTACATTCTTATGTAAACAATATAAATACCCATGAAGGCGGAACCCATCTAAGTGGATTTAGAAGAGGCCTAACCAGTACCTTGAAGAAATATGCCGATGCTTCCGGTATGCTCGACAAGCTCAAGTTTGATATATCCGGGGACGATTTTCGTGAAGGGTTGACAGCAATTATTTCCGTAAAAGTAGCCGAGCCGCAATTTGAAGGACAGACGAAAACCAAATTAGGGAACCGTGATGTGACTTCAGCCGTTAGTCAGGCTGTTTCTGAAATGCTTGAAAACTATCTCGAGGAGCACCCCAGCGATGCCAAGATCATCGTTCAGAAAGTGATATTGGCTGCCCAGGCACGTCATGCTGCACGTAAGGCACGTGAGATGGTGCAACGTAAAACCATTATGAGTGGTGGAGGATTGCCGGGAAAATTGAGTGACTGTTCAGATCAAGACCCGGAAAAATGCGAAGTGTTTCTTGTTGAGGGTGATTCGGCTGGTGGAACGGCTAAACAAGGTCGTGATCGTAAATTTCAGGCAATATTACCTCTTCGTGGTAAGATTTTGAACGTTGAGAAAGCCATGCAACACAAGGTTTTTGAAAATGAGGAAATAAGAAATATCTTCACCGCATTGGGTGTAACCATTGGTACCGAAGAAGACAGCAAGGCACTGAATCTTGAAAAATTACGCTACCACAAAGTCATAATTATGTGTGATGCGGATGTGGATGGGAGTCACATTTCCACATTGATATTAACGTTCTTTTTCCGTTATATGAAGGATCTGGTCGAAGCAGGACATGTTTATATTGCAACTCCGCCTCTTTACCTGATAAAGAAAGGTGCTAAAAAGGAGTATGCATGGGATGATGACCAACGGGATATGATCATTAAAAAATTTGGTGGATCGGCGAGCATCCAACGCTACAAAGGACTTGGGGAGATGAACGCGGAGCAATTATGGGAGACCACAATGAACCCTGAATTTAGAACTTTGCGTCGGGTAATGATCGATAATGGAGCCGAGGCAGATCGCATATTCTCGATGTTAATGGGGGATGAAGTACCACCACGTCGTGAATTTATTGAAAAGAACGCCGTATATGCGAATATCGATGCGTAAATAAAACGAAAATGTACGAAAAGCCCATTTCATTTCTTCGGAATGGGCTTTATCATGTTTAATCCCGGGTAATGCGAAAATTCAGGGAGATAATCGTACTTTTGCAGCCGTCTACCGAAGAGGAGGTAGCGCTCTAAATAATCACACAAAATTCCGAATATGAAAGTTACAGTAGTAGGAGCAGGTGCCGTAGGTGCAAGTTGTGCCGAGTACATTGCCATTAAAAACTTTGCCAGCGAAGTAGTTTTATTAGACATTAAAGAAGGCTACGCCGAAGGGAAAGCAATGGACCTCATGCAAACCTCTTCCTTGAATGGTTTTGACACCAAGATAACGGGTACCACAGGTGATTATTCCAAGACTGCCGGAAGCGATATTTGTGTTATTACATCGGGAATTCCACGTAAACCGGGGATGACACGCGAAGAGTTAATCGGTATCAATGCCGGTATTGTAAAAAGTGTTTCTTCAAGCTTGATCGAGCATTCTCCTGATACGATCCTTGTGGTGGTGAGCAACCCAATGGACACTATGACCTACCTCGTTCATAAAACTATCGCTTTGCCTAAGCATAGGATTATTGGTATGGGTGGGGCGTTAGACAGTGCACGTTTCAAATACCGTTTGGCCGAAGCTCTGGGCGCACCTATCAGCGATGTCGACGGAATGGTAATTGGAGGCCATAGCGATAAAGGAATGGTTCCATTAACTCGTTTGGCTACAAGGAACAGTGTTCCGGTTACTCAACTTATGAGTGAAGAAAGATTGGCCCGGGTAAAAGAAGATACTAAGGTAGGAGGGGCTACGCTTACAAAATTATTGGGTACTTCGGCATGGTATGCTCCGGGAGCTGCCGTTTCAGGCTTGGTGCAAGCCATTGCGTGTGATCAAAAGAAATTATTCCCTTGTTCAATATTATTAGAAGGCGAATATGGATTGAACGACCTTTGTATTGGGGTACCGGTAATTTTAGGCCGAAACGGGATCGAAGAAATAGTATCCATCGAATTGAACGATGACGAAAAAGCACATATGCAAGAAAGTGCTGCAGGTGTGAGCAAAACTAACGGATTGCTGGAATTATGATCAGAAACCTGGAAGGATTTCAAAAGAGTCGCTTTATAAGTGGCTTTTGTTTTTTCGGGATGGGAATTTAATGAGTGCAGAATATGACATAAGAAATTCTGAAGAAACCAATGGGTCCTGCTAAGATATCAAAATAGGTTGTTCATAAAATTGAAGGTTGTTTTTTGAGACCATTAGGCCCATTATTTCGAATGAAAATAATTGCCATTTCCTATTTGAAAAGCTATATTTGCACGTTTTAAAAATTATCTTAACACCCATAGAATGCAAAACAAAGGACTAATTACCGCATTTGCACTACTTTTTGGCTTGGTGAGTTTGTACCAACTGTCATTTACATTTATTGCCAGCAACATAGAAAAAGATGCCAAGGAATATGCAAAGAGTAAGTACGCAGATACCCAGCCAAAGGAAAGAGCACAAGCCGAGGCGGAATATCTGGATTCTGTAGCAACCATACCTAAATTTTTAGGAATCGACTATAAAACGGCCAAGGAAAAAGAGCTAAAACGAGGGTTGGATCTTAAAGGAGGAATCAATGTAATTTTGCAAGTTTCTGTCAAGGATATTTTAAGTGGTTTGGCCAATGAAAGTAAGGATGGAGCATTTACACAGGCATTGAAAGGTGCGGACGAACTTCAGAAAAGTGCTCAGGAAACTTATCTGGAGTCATTCTTTAATGCCTTCGAAGCACTTCCCGGAGAGAATAGGCTGGCGTCTCCCGATATATTTTTCAACAAAAGCCTGGAAGGACAGATTGAAAGTAACTTCACCAATAAGCAGGTAAAGGATGTACTCGAAAGAAAGATCGACGAGGCTATCGAGTCTGCTTTCGAAGTATTGCGAAAGCGTATCGATAAGTTCGGTGTCGCACAACCCAACCTTCAGCGATTAGGGAATTCCGGTAGAATATTAGTTGAATTACCCGGAGCGAGAGATATAGAGCGTGTGACAAAGTTGGTACAACAAACAGCACTCCTGGAATTTTGGGATGTTATCAAAACAGAAGATATCGTACCGTTTATTCTGGCGGCAGACCAGAAAATAAGTGAGATCATTACGCCTAAGAAAGAAGAAGCCGACAGCGAAACTGTAACAGATAGTACCGAAGCTGAAACCGATGCCATTGCTGAGCTTTTGGGAGGCGACGAAGTTGAAGATGAGGCAGATCTACTAACCAACAACCCTATTACTTCATTGGCGGTGATCGAAAGAGCTGGCAATCCCGGTATTTTTACCTTTAAGTTAAAAGATACGGCCGTTATTAATGGTTATTTACGCATGCCTGAAGTGCGTGCACTGTTATCCAATGACCAGCGTTATGCAAAATTTGTATGGGGTCGGCCTGAATTCAATGAAGTTCTTGGGGAGGAAATAACAGGACTCTACGCTCTAAAAGGAAACCGTGATGACAAGGCACCTTTGAGTGGCGGTGTTATTACAGATGCGCAACAGTCGTATACACCTTCTGGTGAAGTTTCGGTAACCATGCAAATGGATGGTACCGGAGCAAAGATCTGGGAAGATATGACCGAATATGCCTATGGTAACCAAAGTCAGATCGCCGTGGTACTCGATGATATTGTTTATTCTGCTCCCGGAGTGACTACCGGAAAGATAACTGGTGGTCGTAGCGAGATCTCCGGCGACTTCTCTATTACAGAAGGACAGGATCTAGCGAATGTACTTCGCGCGGGTAAACTACCGGCCTCTGCAGACATCATACAGGCTGAAGTGGTAGGCCCTACCTTGGGTCAAGAAGCTATTAGGAGTGGATTAATATCGTTTTTAATAGCATTCTCTATTGTATTAATTTGGATGGTTTTTTACTACGGAAGAGCAGGTGTCTTCGCCGATGTCGCCCTGGTAATAAACATTCTATTTATTCTTGGAATTCTATTATCGTTTGAGGCGGTGTTAACCTTGCCTGGAATTGCGGGTATAATACTGACCATCGGTATTTCGGTGGATGCCAACGTACTTATTTTTGAGCGTATCCGGGAAGAACTGGCCAAAGGTAAGACACAGAAAGATGCCGTTAAGGATGGATTTAATAATGCATTGTCATCCATATTGGATGCAAACATTACAACGGGTCTAACCGGTCTTATACTTTTGATATTTGGAACCGGACCTATTAAAGGATTTGCGGTAACATTACTTGCTGGTATTTGTACTTCTTTATTTACAGCCATCTTTATCACAAGATTATTTATCGAGAACTATACTAAAAACGGAAAGTCTTTATCGTGTTCTACTCCAATTACAAAAAACCTTTTCAAGAATGTAAATATCAACTTCCTTAAAAAGCGCAGAGTAGCCTATGTGGTCTCTGGTCTGTTTATCGCGATCAGTTTAGGGTCATTATTTACGGTCGGGTTAAATCAGGGAATAGACTTTGTAGGAGGTAGAACTTATACTGTTCGTTTTGACAGAGATGTGAATGCCATCGAGATCCAGCAAGATTTGATCGCGGTTTACGGAAGTGCGGAAGCCAAAACTTATGGTGGTGACAATCAATTAAAGATCACTACCAAGTACAAAGTAGATGAAACCGGTACCGATGTAGATCAGGAAATAGAGCGGATGTTATTCGACGGTTTAAAGCCGAACCTCCCGGCCGGTATGTCCTATGAAAGCTTTATCGCCGATGATGAGAGTAAAGTTGCCGGACGAATGGCATATTATAAAGTAAGTCCCACGATCGCGGATGATATCAAGAAATCATCTTTCTGGGCGGTGCTTGGCTCACTCGTGGTCGTTTTCCTATACATATTAATGCGTTTCAGAAGATGGCAATTTAGTTTAGGTGCGGTAACTGCGGTATTCCATGATGTGTTAATTGTATTGGGTATCTTCTCGTTGACCTACAAGATAATGCCTTTTAATATGGAGATCGACCAATCATTCATCGCGGCCATCCTGACGGTTATCGGGTACTCGCTGAATGATACGGTGGTTGTGTTCGACCGAATTCGTGAATTCTTTAATGAGCACGGAAGCTGGAGGATGAACAGGATCATCAATTCGGCATTGAACAGTACATTGAGCCGTACTTTAAATACTTCCCTCACCACCTTGATCGTATTGGTCACTATCTTTATTCTAGGCGCAGAGTCTATTCGTGGATTGATCTTTGCCTTGATTGTAGGGGTAATTGTAGGTACTTATTCATCCCTGTTTATAGCGACTCCGGTATTCTTCGATACCGTAAAGAAAAGAGGAATCGACTTAAGTGATAGTAAAGAGGAGGAAGAAGAGAATTGATATTTTTTATTCAAAAACAAATAGTAAAACCCGCTTTCAATCGAGAAGCGGGTTTTTTAATTTTATTCTGAAAATTTACTGAATTCGATCAGATCACCTGCTTCCAATCCCCATTGGTCACTTAGCCCTGCGTTTATTTCCAGCACGTATTTGGCCGGTGCCTCTGAAGCAAGTGAAGATTTATCAAACGGTTTAGCGTTTTTCTGAATACTCACAATTTCATGGTCCGAGTTAACGAAGATAATATCCAGGGCAAATTCAGTATTCTTCATATAGAATGATCGCCTTATTTCATTCTCAAAAACAAAGAGCATTCCGCGGTCGTTTTGCATGGATCTGCGATACATCAACCCTGTTTGGGTTTCGTATTCAGTATTGGCGAACTCGATATCAAGAATTGCAACGATAGAATCGTTGGTGGCTTTCTTCAAAGTCAATTCTCCTTCTTTAGTAAAGCTCACTTCTTTGGTAAGACTTTTGTTTTCTGATGTTTCCTTGCAGCTATACGATTGTAACATCATACTTAACAATACGGCTGCGATCCATCTTTTACGCATGTTGTGTTATTTTATTTTTCGTAGATCTCATCATAAAATAAACTCCCGCTACAATAAACGGAATACTTAACCATTGTCCGGTAGAGAGGGTGTCACCTAGAATATCTTCGAAGCCACCCTGGCTCTTTTTAAAGAATTCGACAATAAATCGAACGCTCCAAAGCAACACCAGGAACAATCCGAACAGATAACCCAATTGCATCCTTTTTTCAGTTTTCCGGTAAACAAACCAGAGAATGAGGAACACAAATACATAACCGATGGCTTCGTACAATTGGGCCGGATGGCGGGGAAAATCTTCCCCTAATTTCTTAAAAACCACACCAAAATCACTATTGGTAGGCTTACCGATGATCTCGGAATTCATAAAATTTCCTATCCTTACAAATATAGTACCCAATGCCACCGGAATTACGACTCTATCAAATATCCATAGGATATGTCTTTTAAGTACTTTTTTGTTATAGATGAACATAGCAATGATCACTCCTATAGCTGCACCATGGCTAGCCAGTCCTCTAAATCCCGTGAATTTAAATTCGGGTACGGTTTCTATGGGCAATAAAACAGCTAGCGGATCTTGAGTTATTAATTCAGACTGGTAGAAAATTACGTGGCCCAAACGGGCACCCACCAGAATAGCGATCACCATATAGATAAATAAACTGTCCAATTTAGCAAGCGACTCACCTTCTCTTTTGTAAATACTTTTTATTATAAACCACCCGGTAACAAATGCGATCACAAACATGAGACTGTAGAATTGTAAGGTGAAAAATCCTAGGTCGAGCCCTTCAGCAGGATTCCAAGTAAAGCTTAAAAAGTGCATAGTTTATCTGTAATAATGAGAAGTAAATATAGAAAAGGTAATATGATTAAATGTTAATTATTTCTTTTCTTTTTAGGCTCCTTTGATGAATTTTTGGAAGCTTTTAGATCGGTAGAAGGTACCGGGTCATATCCGTTTCCACCCCATGGATGACAATTCGAAATACGCTTTATCGCCAATTTGCTCCCTTTCCACAGGCCGTGTGTTTGCAGGGCTTCAATGCTGTAGTGTGAGCATGTAGGTTGGTAGCGACACGTTGAAGGAAAAATGGGGGAGATGATCTTCTGGTAGATCCTGATAAGAAAAATAAAGGGGTAGCTGACAATTTTTTTCATTTAAGAAATATGAGAATTTGATTCAAGTCCTTTTTTCTAGGATAATGAATAAGTCGTTCCATCCTTGCCATCCTTAAGCTGAATACCAATTTCCAGTAACTGGTCCCGTATTTTATCGCTGGTAGCGAAATCCTTATCTGCCCGTGCCTTATTTCGCAATTCAATCAGTAGATCGATGGCCCCGGCTAGTTGGTTATTGTCTTCTTCTCCTTCGGAAGAATGATCCACCAATCCTAAAACTTCAAACAAAAAGTCATGCATGGTCTTCTTCAATACTTCAAGATCATTTTTTGATATTGAAGCTTCACCTTCCTTCAGCGCGCTTATATACTTTACA
>SMXJ01000156.1 GCA_004356305.1 Bacteroidota bacterium
ACTCCTCGTCTTTTTTGGTAGGAAATCCTTTGTCTTCAAATGTTTTGATAGCCTCGTTCCGCAGATCGTGCAGTGGGGAATCATCTTCCAAATAATCTTCGAAAGCAATATATGAAGAGAGTAATTTATCTTTTAAGGTCATTTTTCAAGTTGTGAGTTTTACGTCTTTAGCTGCGATCCAACTGTACATCCAAAGCAAAAAATTAATTCACTAATTCTTCCTTAATCCAGTCGTATCCTCTTTCTTCAAGCTGGTAGGCCAGTTCTTTGGAACCCGATTTTACTATTTTTCCATCCATCATAACATGGACATAGTCCGGGATTATATAATCCAATAGTCGTTGGTAGTGGGTAATAAGAATAACAGCATTGTCCTTGTTTTTAAATTTATTGACTCCATTGGCAACAATTTTCATGGCATCGATATCCAGACCTGAGTCGGTTTCGTCCATAATGGCCAACTTGGGATCCATTATTACCATTTGAAATACTTCATTCCGTTTCTTCTCTCCCCCCGAAAAACCTTCGTTCAAAAAGCGTGATAAAAACTTACGATCTATCTCCAATAGGTCTGCCTTTTCTTTGATCAACTTTAGCATTTCTCCAGCCGGCATATCCACAAGGCCTTTAGCTTTACGGGTTTCATTGATGGCCGTTTTAATAAAGTTGGTCACGGTCACCCCAGGGATTTCTACCGGATATTGAAACGAAAGAAAAATACCTTTGTGAGCTCTTTCCTCGGGATCCAACTCGGTAATATCTTCTCCGTTGAAAAGCACATCCCCCTTGGTGATTTTAAATTCATCTTTTCCTGCGATCACAGCCGCTAACGTACTTTTACCCGAACCATTAGGGCCCATAATAGCGTGTACTTCACCCGATTTCACATCCAGGTCGATCCCTTTTAATATATCTTTATCATCTACACTCGCATGCAGGTCTTTGACTTGTAGCATATTAATTATTGGTTTCTTCAATTTTTATATCGGCTTCAGCGGGTTTATCGCTAACCGCAATAATTTCTTTGATCGTGATCACTTCTTCCCAGCCTTCTCCTGCAGCAACAAGATTAGGATTTTTACTTACTACCCCTTTAACCACAACGGCGACCATATCAAAATCTTCGTTTTTTACTGGAGCTACTTGATCGGCAAGTTCTCTGGCTTTTTCATCCAGGGTCACGCCATAAATGAAATTACGGCCCTTCAATACTGCTGCATCTTCCACATAAATAAATTCTCCCTGATATATAGGATAGCTCTCGGTTTGCTCTGTAAGTTTTGGGTCATTTTCCAGAGTTTCGGTTTTTTCTTCGGTGTTTTTACACGAAAGAATTACTACTGAAATCGAAACTGCTAAAAGTAACAGTGTTTTTTTCATTTTCATACTAAATCGGTTATTTTAATTTATCCCACGGAGCCTTCAAGGCTAATTTCCAATAATTTTTGAGCCTCCACAGCAAACTCCATAGGAAGCTGGTTCAATACTTCTTTACTGAAACCATTCACGATAAGTGCGATGGCCTTTTCGGTATCGATACCACGTTGATTGCAATAAAAAATTTGGTCTTCTCCAATTTTACTGGTGGTGGCTTCGTGTTCTATTAGAGCCGTTTTATTTTTGACCTCAATATATGGGAAGGTATGGGCACCACAATTGTTTCCCATCAACAAAGAATCACATTGTGAAAAATTACGGGCATTGTCTGCCCGAGGGCCTATTTTCACCAATCCACGGTAACTATTTTGGGATTGCCCGGCAGCAATTCCTTTCGATATTATAGTGCTTTTGGTATTCTTACCCAGGTGGATCATTTTGGTCCCCGTGTCTGCCTGCTGGAAATTGTTTGTCACAGCGATCGAATAGAACTCCCCAATGGAGTTGTCACCTTTTAATATACAACTTGGATATTTCCAGGTGATAGCACTACCGGTCTCAACTTGTGTCCATGATATTTTAGCATTTTTATGGCATATACCACGTTTGGTCACAAAATTAAAGACACCCCCTTTTCCTTCTTTATTACCGGGATACCAGTTTTGAATGGTGGAGTATTTTATCTCGGCATCGTCCAGTGCAATTAGTTCTACAACGGCTGCATGCAATTGGTTTTCATCACGAGAAGGAGCAGTACAGCCTTCCAAATAGCTAACAAAACTTCCCTCGTCTGCTATCACCAAAGTACGTTCAAACTGACCGGTGCCGGCTTCATTGATCCTAAAATATGTGGAAAGCTCCATTGGGCAACGAACGCCTTTTGGGATATAACAGAAAGATCCATCACTAAATACAGCACTGTTCAACGCAGCGTAAAAATTATCTTTTTGAGGAACGACAGAACCGATGTATTTCTTTACCAGCTCAGGGTGTTCTTTGATCGCTTCGGAAATGGGACAAAAAATAATCCCTTTTTTAGCCAGTGATTCTTTGAAAGTCGTCGCTACCGAAACAGAATCTATCACGATATCTACAGCCACTCCGGCAAGTTTCTTTTGTTCTTCCAGCGAAATCCCCAATTTATTGAAGGTCTCTAAAAGCTCTGGATCTACGTCGTCAATACTATCATATTTAGCCTTTTTCGAAGGGGCAGAGTAATACGATATGTTTTGAAAATCGGGCTTTTTATAGGTTACATTGGCCCATTCGGGTTCAACCATTTGTTGCCAGCCTCGAAACGCTTCCAAACGCCATTCTGTCATCCATTCTGGTTCTTCCTTCTTTCGGGAGATGGCACGTACTACATCTTCATCCAAACCTACAGGAAAGGTTTCAGATTCTATATCTGTATAGAAGCCGTACTCGTATTCTTTGGTTTCGAGTTCCTTCTTTAAATCGTCTTCTGTGAATTTTCCCATTTTCCTTTTTTTCAGCAATTATTAAAGCGAAAAACTTTCTCCGCAGCCACAGGTCCTGTTCGCGTTGGGGTTATTGAATACAAATCCTTTTCCATTAAGACCACCACTGAATTCGAGAGTTGTTCCAACCAGATATAAAAAGCTCTTTTTATCAACGATGATTTTAACCAAATTGTCCTCAAACAACTTGTCATTTTCATCATGTGTATGGTCAAAATTTAGTTCATAGGATAAACCGGAACAACCACCACTCTTCACACCTACACGAACATAGTCATGCTCAATGTTAAATCCCTCTTCCGTCATTAATTGAGAAATCTTTGTTTTTGCAGTATCACTAACCTTTATCATTTATATAGATTTATTCTAAATAAGACTACAAATATACTGAAAATAGGTCTTTAAACCATGTTCGAAGACAATTTTAAGCTTATACAATGATAGATTTATGTAATAATTAACAAGCCGGGAAAATGAAAAGTTACCTCAAAAAAATTTTTAACTCATGTTAATTCCGGAAATCGGGGTTATTGACAAAGGCAGGGTCCGAAAGTGAGAGTAGAAACGCTTTGAGGTCCGCTTTATCTTCTTCGGATAGGTGTACATCACCTTCCCCTACTTTTTTCATCAAAGGGTCGATGGTTACTGAATGAACAGACCCACACGGTAGTGATCGCTCACTACATTCAAAGTTGGGAAAACAACCACCATAGGCTTATTTTAATTTTACGATCAAAAGATCTTTTATCCCTTGAAAACGTGGAATGTCTTTATCGTTGCTTTCCGTATTTCCAACTAGTAAGACTGCGGAATTATCGTGCCCAAGAACAGCGTCTTCACCAAAATCAAAGTTCGAACCCCCTATGGTTTTTTCGAATACAAGCACACCATTGGCATCCATAATGACCACCCATGCATCATTTTCTCCATTATTGGAAGAAACGTCTCCGTCAGTGCTTCGGGTAGCTCCGGCAATCAGATAATTACCATCGGTGATGGGCACAATACTTCGGGCCGAATCGAATTGACTTCCGCCAAAGGATCTGTTCCAAATGATACCACCGTTTCCATTGAACTTAACCGCCCAAAGATCGGCGTTGCCTATAGGATTTGTTACATCCTGGTCTGTACTTCGTGAATCTCCAACGATGATAAAATTACCATCAGCAGTTGCCGTAGCGGCATACCCATTGTCAATTTCGGATCCTCCATAGGATTTGGTCCAAAGCTTAGTTCCAAAGGCATTTACTTTAACCACCCAATAGTCATAACTTCCTTTACTATCGGTAACGTCGAGGTCTTCACTTTCAGAAGCACCAATAAGTAAAAATCCACCATCACTGGTTTCTAAGGCAGAATAACTTATATCACTTTCTGTTCCACCAAAATAGCGTCGCCATATATATTCACCACTGGCATCCATTTTAATAGCCCAATACTCCCCAACTCCATGACGATTTCCAGCACCACGACCATCATTTCCAGCTCCCCCACTAGCAGTAACGTCCAAAAAACCAGTTACAAAATAGCCACCATCTTTGGTTTGAAAAACATCAAATGCCTGGTCGCTTCCCGAGAAACCAAATGTCTTGTCCCAGACTTTGTTACCATTGGCATTTAATTTCAAGATCCAATAGTCGTGGAAGCCTGCATTACCGGAAACATCTCCATCGTTACTACGGCTATAACCTGAAACGATATAGCCCCCATCACTGGTTTTGGAAATATTCGTCGCCACATCATCGTTGGAACCTCCAAAAGTTCTGTTCCAAATGAGCTCTCCGGTTTCAGAAATTTTTAAGATCCAATAGTCACTATCGGTAGTGGTTTTGTCGATAATATCTCCATCAATACTATTTGTAGTTCCCACTACAACATAAGCATTGTCGTCTGATTTGACGATAGCAACCGCTTGATCGATATTACTTCCACCGAAAGTTTTAACCCAGTCTATTTCGCCTTGAAAACCAACGGGGTTACCATCGTCTATGGGATCAGGTGGATTTACGGTGTCATCCGTTACCGGAGAATTACCTTTACTACAAGAAATAAGAACAATGCAACTTATTAGTAAAAGGTTCAAAAAGATGATTATATTTTTCTTCTTTAATAACATTCAAAAATTTAATTCACGATCAACTTTTTTGTAGTAATATTATTAATTTTAACAAGATACAGGCCAGAATTTAGATTTGAAATATCTAAGGTTTCAGAAAAGTTATTTGAGAACGTTTTGTTCACAATTGCTTGTCCCAAAACGTTATATATTTCCACATGTGAAATCGCTTCGTCCTTAGACGAAATTGTTAATTGAGTCTTTGCAGGGTTAGGATACATGGCGAAGTCGCCTTGTGCCACATCCTCAATACCCAAAATAGGATTATGCACCAAAAAGAATCCTTCATCACCACTTATTACAATATTACCGCTGGCAAAGAAAGGGTAGACATTCCAAGAACCTCCAAAACCTACCGAGTTAGTACCAGGGATCGTATCGAAAAAACCAACTTCCGAAATATTTTGATTGTCGATATCACTAATGTCTAAGGCTCTCAAGCCCGCAGTGTAATTTGCCATATAAAAGATATTTCCAACAAC
>SMXJ01000157.1 GCA_004356305.1 Bacteroidota bacterium
CGTATTTCTATGGTATCACCTTCCGGTTTTTCGATAACCTCAGCCCGCTTTTTTATAATTCCTGTGGCGAGGATAGCGGCTTCCGGCTGATTGATAATAGGGGTTCCCATTAAACTTTCGAAGGTCCCAACATTACTAATGGTAAAAGTGCCGCCTCTGGTATCATCAATTTTTAGCTTGCCGTCCCGGGCTTTTCCCACTAACTCATTGGCGGTTGCCGCCAGATCTGCCAAATTCTTTTTACCGGCATCTTTCACCACGGGTACAATTAAATTACCATTAGGCAACGCTGTTGCCAGTCCGATATTGATCTCATCTTTAACGATCATATTATTTCCGTCCAAAGAAGAATTGATCATTGGGAAGTCTTTGATCGCTTTCACTACGGCTTCAATAAAGAGGGGTGTGTAGGTTAATTTTTCTTTGTGTTTTTTCTGAAAAGCCTCCTTGTTTGTATTTCGCCATAGCACCATTTCGGTCAGGTCTGCCTCCACATAAGCCGTGACATGGGGTGAGGTATGCTTACTGTAAACCATATGATCTGCAATCAACCTGCGCATGCGGTCCATCTCCACAATTTTCCCCTTACCCTTGTCAAATTGCAGATCCGGAACTTTGAATCCTGAATCTTCCGAAATGGGTTGAACAAACTGGAAAGGGCGTCCTTCAGAAATATAATTCAAGACATCACTTTTTCGCAGTCGACCCTCTTTCCCGGAACCGGGAATACGCGCCAGTTCTTCATAGCTAATATGATGTTTACGAGCGACGCTATCCACCAACGGACTTATAAACACATCCTCATTGATCTTGAATGAAGTAGTGACTGCTGGGGTCTTTTTCATTTTTACTCCGGAAGTAATTGCCGTGGTACCGGTCTTTTTAGTTGACGTTATCGATCTTTTGTTCGTCTTATCCTTTTGTAATGACCCTTCTCCATCTGATCTAATAAGGGCAATTACGGCTCCAATTTTCACCACATCATTGGGTTTGTACAGAAGTTCAATGATCTCACCTGCAACGGTAGAGGGCACTTCAGAATCGACTTTATCCGTAGCGACTTCAAGCAAAATCTCATCGAATTCCACGGTATCCCCAACATCTTTAAACCATTTGATAATAGCTGCTTCCGTAATACTTTCGCCCAATCGCGGCATTTTAAATTCTACTTGCGACATATTATTCTTTTCGCTTTATCTCTTGTAACGTTTTATAAAAATCTTCTTGTTCAGGTCTATTCTTTGGGATCTCCCGCAAGGGTTGCACCTCTTTCAAACTCTCATGACAATCTGAAGGTAACTGTTGATACAATTTGGTTCCTGCCGTTTTCCAGGCGATCATTTCATCAGAAACATCTTTAACCGCCCTTGCCGGATTTCCAATGATCAATTTCCGATTTTCAAATTCAGTTTCCGCTTTTACAAAAGACATGGCACCCACAATACACTCATCGCCTATACTCGCATCGTCCATGATCACACTATTCATTCCGATGAGGCAATTCCGACCTAGATTGGCGCCATGAATAACGGCCCCATGGCCTACATGTGCTCCTTCCTTTAACACTATACTTTTTCCAGGAAACATATGTACCGTACAATTTTCCTGCACGTTGACTCCATCTTCCAAAATGATCTCACCCCAATCGCCACGAATTGCTGCACCCGGGCCGATATAGCAGTTTTTACCAATAATCACATTGCCGGTCACAGCGGCTAATGGATGCACGAAACTAGATTCGTGTATAACGGGTATGTGTCCTTTAAAGGAATAAATCACTTAATTTTCAAATATCGAATTTTGAATATCCAACTCCGAAGTACCTCATCATTCTGTGTTCGACATTCTGTATTCATTGTTTAAATTTTTTCAACGTTTCTTTTGTAAATTCACTCAACACCAGCCGGCCACTGATAGCTGCTCTTTCGGCCAATAATTCGTCCCAATCTTCGGTGCCTTGCCACATAACTTTTTTCATTTCTTTCATGGCCTCAGGATTGTATTTGCATAAATTCTCAGCAAAAATCTGAACCGCTTCATCCAATGCTTCCGTAGAGTCATACACTTTCGCGTACAGTCCTTTTTGGCGTGCCCATTCGGCATCATAAAAATTATTGGTGTCAATTGCTATCTGAGACATACCTGACAGACCAAGCTTCCGTTCTACTGCCGGACCAACGACAAATGGGCCAATACCCACATTTAATTCACTCAATTTAATGGAAGCGAACTTAGTAGCCATACAAAAGTCGGTTGCCGATGCCACACCAACTCCTCCTCCAACAGTCTTGCCTTGTATTCGGCCAATGATGAATTTTGGGCATTTACGCATGGCGTTGATCACATTAGCGAATCCGCTAAAGAACACTCGCCCTGTTTCTGCATCGTTGATATTGCTGAGCTCGTTAAAACTGGCGCCCGCACAAAAAGTACGGTCACCCCCACTTTTGAGTATGATCACTTTTACTTCTTCATTTTGCCCGGCCGAAGTAATGGTTTGGACCAATTTCGCCAAAATATCTCCCGGTAGGCTGTTGTGTGCCGGATGGAAGAATTCTATGGTTGAAATTCCGTTTTCAATCTGCTCTTTTACGTAGGGTGCGGTCATTGCTATACCTGTATATCGATAATATGTCAATCCGCATTCGTCGCGGATTCGTTTTCGTTCAAGTTCTTATTATATTTTGAAAGATCCCATTCAGCACTCAAATCCATCCAATCCGGATTTTGCTCTGTGATTAAATTGATCTTCCATTGTCTTTTCCATTTCTTTATGGTTTTCTCTCTTCGTATCGCAATTCGAACATCTGCATGAGTTTCGAAATAAACCAACTTTTTAATGTTGAAATGACCTACGTGCGAACCATAAGTTGCATTTCTGTGCTCACAAATTCTACGTTCAATATTATTCGTTACACCCACATAAAAAATATGATTTCTCTCGTGCGTAAGCATATATGTATAATATTTCTTTGCCATTTTTCTGCATCACTATTCAAGTTTGGAATGTATCAAAGCGATTGCACAACAAGTGCGCAATGACTTTGTCATAACAGTCCGAACTGTTCGAAATGATGATTCAGATGTTTTCTCTCCATAAGATACCATTCAAACCTATTCAACTCTCCAAAAACCACGTTCTTTGTTCTTGCATCTTCATTTTCCTTGAAATAGGCCAAGTACTCGGCTCTGGCTACCAACATCATTTCCTTTGCCTTGGTAAGGTCCGGGTGTTTTAATTTTTTAATTTCCGATTTTTCGGCCAATGGAAAATCATATTCCCGTGGCATTTTTTTATAATTATAAAGCGTTGAATGTACTTTCTCCAGAATCTTATCGGGGGTTACAATTTCAAAATCCTGTATCTCTCCCGAAGCAATTCTATAGGTATATTCCAAATGTTCGATCATGCGTTGAGGCGTGAAAGACCCCCACTGCGGCTTGGACTTTTCGGTCAGCTTATTTAAGTATCGGGCAATGCGTTCCGAAGTCATTTCAGTAAAAACGGTTTGCTTTTTCTGTACCATGGTTAGTACAGTCATTACGGCAACCAGTTCATCCTCGGCGTCAAATACTTCGCCATACCATTTTACGATTCCGCAAGGGAGTATGGTACCGCGTTGTTCCCTGTCTATTTTTTGTTTGCATGTTAGGCGTACATAGATAGTATCATTGTGATAGATAGGGCGTAAAAATCTACAATCTTCCAATCCGTAATTAGCGGCTACCGGACCTTTATTAGGATACACAAATAATCCTGCCGCTGCTGCCAATATAAAATAGCCGTGAGCCGTTCGCTTCTCGAAAATACTTCCATCCAGCGAGGTAATATCGGTATGTGCATAAAAATGATCCCAGGTGAGATTGGCAAAATTAACTATGTCTCCATCGGTAATAGTTCGCTTATGTGTCTTTAGCGACATTCCCGGTTCGATGTCTTCCCAATGATATTTGAACGGATGCTGTTCGGTTTCTTTGTAAGCCCCCAGGGGTTGATAAATTCCGGTGACTTCCGTCAATGTTGTTGGAGTTCCTTGTACTGCGCATCGCTGCAAATAGTGTTTGATACCACGCATGCCTCCCATTTCCTCTCCTCCTCCGGCACGTCCAGGACCTCCATGTACCAATCCCGGCAAAGGTGAACCATGTCCGGTACTCTGTTTCGCATTTTCACGATTTAACACTAAGATCCTTCCGTGATGCGATGCAGCGCCAATTACATATTCTTTTGCGATCGCATCGTCATAGGTCACAATAGAAGACACCAATGATCCTTTGCCCATTTGCGCAAGTTCGATGGCCTCATCCATATTCTTATAAGGCATCAATGTACTCACAGGGCCAAAGGCCTCGGTAATATGGGCCGCTTCATTTTTAAATGGGTTATCCTCTCTGAGCAAGATGGGTTTAATGAAAGCCCCTTTTTTGGCATCGGCGCCAATGGTCTCCACTTCATCTAAACTTCCGTAGACTATGTTGGCCGTTTTAGCAATTTTTTGTACTTGTTCTTTTACTGAATTTCGCTGAGCGTCATTCACCAAGGCTCCCATGCGGACTTCTTTCAATCGGGGGTCGCCGATGGTTACCTTATCCAATTGCTTTCCAAGCTCGTTTTGAACATCTTCCATCAAGGTTGAGGGAACGATGATACGACGGATCGCCGTACATTTTTGTCCACATTTTACGGTCATTTCTTTACGAACTTCTTTGATGAACAAATCGAATTCGGGTGTGCCCGGTATCGCATCTTGCCCTAAAATAGACGCATTCAAGGAATCTGTTTCCATGGTAAAAGGGACGGATTCTTCAATAATTTGCGGGTTGTTTCTCAAAATTTTTCCGGTGCTTGCCGAACCTGTAAAAGTGACCACATCCTGTGATTGCACCGTGTCTAAAATGCCGGGGGTTGTCCCGCTGATAAGTTGCAAGGCGCCTTCGGGTAGAATTCCGGAGGCGATGATCTCTTTGACTACAAGCTCGGTCAAATATGCTGTTTGGGGAGCGGGCAGTACCACCCCCGGCATTCCTGCCATCCAATTGACCGCGCATTTTTCCAACATACCCCATACAGGGAAATTAAAGGCATTGATATGTACGGCTACCCCAAGTCTTGGTACCATGATGTGGTGTGCCATAAAGCGACCACCACGAGAAAGATCGATAGGATCCCCTTCCACATGATAGGACTGATCAGGAAACAATTTCCGTAAAGAAGCATTCGCAAATAAATTTCCGAAGCCGCCTTCAATATCTATCCAACTGTCAACACGTGTCGCACCCGTACGGTAGCTTAATTCATAAAATGGATCTTTGTGCTTAACGAGATACATCGCCAATTTCTTCAGCATTAAACCACGCTGCTGGAAGGTCATTTTGCGAAGGGTCTCTCCCTTTTCTCTTCCATATTGAAGAATTCCGGGCACATCCAAACCTTCCGTAGTCACACTCGTGAAATGTTCACCGCTAACCGAATCCAAAATAGGGGTTCCATCTCCTGTTCCATCAATCCATTTTCCCTGTATGTAATGTTGTGTTTTGTTCATTTTAAGCTCTTACATTAATTATTTGTCCGTTAACCTTGCCTTCCACACTCTTCACATATCCATTTACCACTTTATCCATTCCCACGGCATCGTAACCCGGGAAATAGTCCTTATATTTTTCATACGCATCTGCTACCAATCCAGCCGACACTGCATTGACCCTTACTCCATCCAATTCCAGGGCCACGGCTCTCACAAAGCTGTGAATCCCCCCATTGACCATGGCGGCACTCGTTGTCATATCCACTGGATCGTCGGCCAGGATCCCGGTAGTAAGGGTGATGGAACCCCCTTTATTGATGAAGTTCCTACCGATACGCACCAAATTCACCTGACCCATTAGCTTGCTTTTGATACCGATATAGAAATCTTCTTCGGAAAGGTTCTCAAACCTGTCCCATTTGGCTTCTCCCGAAACATTTACGATGGCATCAAGCTTCCCAATCTGATTCAATGCTCTTTCAATAGAAGGAGCATCTGAAATATCTACTTGCACTTCGCCGGAGTTTCTTCCACCCACGATCACCTCATGTTTGTCAGCCAATCTCGCTGTCACTCTTTTACCTATGGTTCCCGCTCCGCCTATGATAAAGATCTTCATTACAACGAATTATAAATTCACATTTTCAATAATAACTGCATAGCCTTGCCCAACACCCACACACATGGTAATGAGCGCATATCGCTTCCCGGTTTCCTGAAGTTCCAAAGCGGCGGAATACGTAATTCTCGCTCCCGTAACTCCTAGTGGATGCCCGATCGCGATCGCACCTCCATTTGGGTTAATACGTGGATCATTATCTGTTAGTCCCCATTCCCTGATACATGCTAATGCCTGTGATGCAAAGGCTTCATTGAGTTCTATTACGCTCATATCATGCATTGTTAGGCCTGCTTTTTCCAAGGCTTTATTGGAAGCCCGAACCGGACCAATTCCCATAATTCGTGGTTCAACCCCAACTACAGCTGAGCTCACAATTCGAGCCATAGGTTTTAAATCGTATTTTTTTACAGCTTCTTCTGAAGCGATGATGGTAGCGACGGCTCCGTCATTCAATCCTGAAGCATTTCCGGCGGTCACACTTCCACCTTCTTTTTTAAAAGCGGGACGTAATTTTGCTAAAATCTCTTCGGTGGTTCCCGGTTTGATGAATTCATCATCGGTAAAGATAATTGGATCTTTCTTTCGTTGCGGAATCTCAACCGCAACAATTTCCTTTGACAATCTTCCATTTTTCCTGGCCTCGGTGGCTTTCATCTGACTCCAATAGGCAAACGCATCCTGGTCCTTACGAGTGATATTGTATTTCTCAACCAGGTTTTCAGCTGTATTTCCCATCTCCTCGGTGCCATACATCGTTTCCATTTTTGGATTGATAAATCGCCACCCAAAACTCGAATCATACATTTTTGAATCATTTCCGAAAGCAGAGGAAGGTTTCGCGATGATATAGGGCCCACGGGTCATGTTCTCCACTCCTCCCGAGATAAACAAATCACCATCTCCCGATTTAATAGCCCGATTCGCATGGATGATGGCGCTTAGCCCGCTGCTGCACAGTCTGTTGACTGTTTCACCGGGAATGGTGAAAGGCAGTCCTGCCAGCAGCAGCGCCATACGGGCAACATTTCTATTATCCTCTCCCGCCTGATTGGCACAACCCATGATCACGTCGTCATAGGCCTCTTTTGGAATGTTCGGATTTTTCGCGACCAACTCTTTGATCACAAGAGCGCCTAGATCATCTGTTCTAAGAGTGCTAAGCGTCCCTTTATAATTTCCTATGGGCGTTCGTACGCCGTCTATGATGTATGCTTCTTTCACAATCAAAAATATTAAACGTAAAATCTAAAAGGTCAAAGTCTCAATTCTACTTTTAGGTTTCAAATTTTTCAGTTCTAAATTTATTCCACCCAGTCTTTATTCGTTCTATAGACAACACCTTTAAAAAGTGCCACCAATTCATCACCTCGTTTAACTTCTATAATGTTGAATCCAACTTTATTACTAACTTTTTCTATGACTGATTCCGCAATCAGGTAATCACCTTCCTTCAATGGTTCCATATGATTGATGGACGTCTCAATGGAAACCGCGTACTTACCATGGGTATTGGCAGCAAAGCTAAAAGCTGTATCGGCCAGCGAATAGCTTATCCCGCCATGTGCCTTATTCATGCCATTCAACATTTCCTTACGAACCGTCATCGCCACCTTACATCTGCCTAATTCGCACTCTAAAATTTCAATTCCCAACCAGGTACTGAACGGATCTTCGGAAAGCATTTTATATGGTATTCGAGTTCCTTCCATTTAAAAGAAAGTTTTTTGTTCTCTATTCATCTTCCGAAGTAACGGAGAACAACGATATCGGTCTTCATGATACTCATTATACAATTCATCCAGCTTCGAGACACACCAATCGATACCCTTTTCGTCCGCCCAAACCAATAGCCCTTTTGGATAATTCACCCCTTTGGTCATGGCGTTATCTATATCCTCTGCTGAAGCGATGTTCAAATACAAGGCGTCTGCCGCCTCGTTGATGAGCATGGCCAGGACTCTATCGAAAATCAACTTCGCTAGTTTTGAATCTTCTTTTGGTTTAGGTCTTTCTGCTTCCTCACTATAATCATAATATCCCTTCCCACTTTTCCTGCCCAAATATCCGGCTTCGGCGAAACGCTTTTGAGTCAATGCAGGCTTATATCTTGGATCATAATAAAAGGCTTTGAATACGGATTCGGTCACTGCATAGTTCACGTCATTTCCTATAAAATCCATCAACTCAAAGGGTCCCATTCTAAAGCCTCCAAGAGATTTTAACGCCCAATCGATCGTGGCGAAATCGGCGATGCCTTCTTCATAGATCCGCAAGGATTCACCATAAAATGGCCGTGCTACTCTATTTACAATAAAGCCCGGAGTGTCCTTGGCTACCGCGACAATTTTACCCCAGTCCTCAACGGTTTTTACAGAAGCGTTTAGGGTGGCTGAAGAAGTTTGTATGGCCGGAATCACCTCTACCAACTTCATCAATGGTGCCGGATTGAAAAAGTGAATCCCAACACATCGCTCCGGTTTTTTAAGAGCCGATGCTATAGAGGCGATCGACAAAGAAGATGTGTTCGAGGCTATAATACAATCACTGGCCACATAGCTCTCTAACTCATTGAAAACATTTTGCTTTATCTCCAGGTTTTCGATAATAGCCTCAACTGTTAGATTTGAATCCTCCAGATCCTCCAATGAATCCACATATTGAATATTCCCTTGAATTCTGGACTTCTCGGCCTCATCAATACGTTCTTTCTCTACCAACCGACTCATTATTTTCTCCAAAGAAGCTTTTGCAGTATCTAATGCTTCGGCCTTGGTGTCGTATATTTTCACGGTGCAACCGGCTGTGGCAGCTACTTGCGCAATGCCGCTTCCCATGGTACCGGAGCCTATTATTCCTATATTCATTTGATTAACGATTGGAGATTAACGATTGTTGATTTTTGAAGTTGTTTCTCATACTATTTCAATTTAGCTGTCGCCTTTTTATTGCTCGCTACAAAAATTGAAATTAACTCATCATTTTCTGATATCAATTTGTCCACTTTTTGATTATCTAAATCTAAAGAAGCTCCTTTTTGTGTTTTCATATTTATTAGTTTTCAAATCAGAAATCATTAATCATCGATCATTTTTCATTTCCCTTTAAAATTTGGTTTTCTTTTTTCTACAAATGCGGCAACCCCTTCTTTATAATCGTCACTTTGTGCTGCTTCTATTTGATATTTCGCTTCTAATTCGAGTTGGGATCTAAGATCATTCGACATGGATTCATTCAACAGTCGCTTAGTCATCCCAAGGGCCTTGGTGGGCATCTGTGCTAAGCATTCTGCCAAGACCTGAACCTCCGCCTCAAATTCTTCCGAAGAAAAAACCTTATATACCATTCCCAATTTCTCGGCTTCTTTTGCCGAAATTTTATCGCCTAATAACATCAAGGCCGAAGCTTTCTGAAATCCGATTATCCTGGGAAGTATGAACGTTCCACCATTGTCGGGAATCAATCCTATTTTGCTAAACGCCTGAATGAAACTAGCTCTTTCCGACGCCACAACCACATCGCACATCAGGGCAATATTGGCACCTGCACCGGCAGCGACTCCATTCACAGCTGCTATGATAGGTTTTTCAATACTTCTTATTCTACTTATAATTGGATTGTAATGCTCCTCGAGTATTTTTTTAAAACCCGGGTTGAGTTCCGGGGTGGTCACTTCCTTAAGATCCTGTCCCGCACAAAATGCTTTCCCACTTCCCTTTATTACAATTACCCTTACTTCATCGTTGGTTTCACAAGCGTCCAACCGAGCTTGAAGTGATAATGCCATTTCACGATTAAAGCTATTGAAAACTTCAGGACGGTTAAGGGTTATCCACGCCGTATTATTTTTAATTCTAAGTTCAATTGATTTACTGCTCATACCTGTATTACTATTATCTTATTACTACTTCAAACATTTGAAGTAGTCAAACGGTTCCTGGCAATCATCACATTTAAACAATGCTTTGCAAGCCGTAGAACCAAACTGACTCACCACATGGGTATTCGTACTACCGCAATTGGTGCACTTCACTAATTTTTTATTTCCGAGAAGAGCCTCTTTATCGGCGATGGCATCCAACGGAGCCGCAATTCCGTAGGCTTCTAATTTAATCGTTCCCGCTTCACTCATCCAATCCGTGGTCCATGCCGGAGCTAACACTAACTCGACAATCGCTGTTTTACCTTTTTCTGAAAAAGCCTTTTTCAGATCATCGCCGATGACATCCATGGCCGGACAGCCGGAATAAGTAGGTGTTAGTTTAATTTTTACAACACCACCTTCCTGAATCGCTTCCCGAATCACTCCCATATCCAGCACAGACAATACCGGAATCTCGGGATCTGAAACAGATTCCAGAATTGGCACAAGTGAAATATCGATATTTGGTTGTAATTCGACGGTCATTACCACTTCATATTAGGATAGGTGCGTTGCATATATTGTAGATCTGCTAAAATGTAACCCATGTGCTCGGTATGGATTCCTTTCTTGCCACCACTCGTAAAATACTTATTTTCCGGTACCGTAATCGTTGCTTCATTTAAAATTTCTGAAACTTCCTGATAATAAGCTTCCTTGAAGTTTGACACATCGACACCAATCCCTTCGTATATCATCGCCTTATCCGCTTTCGTTAATTGAAAAAGTTCGTCTGTATAGCGCCACAAATCATCGATAGCTTCCTGCATTTTTTGACGGCTTTCAGCTGTCCCATCCCCCAGTCGCTTCATCCAATCACCGGAAAAACGTTTATGATAAGTCACTTCTTTAATTCCCTTATCAGCGATGGCCGCAAGAGTTATATCGCTACTATTTTGAAGGCCTTCCAACAGCAATAAATGATACACGTCGAACAAAAACTGACGCCCCATCACATATCCAAAATGGGTATTGGGTTGTTCTACAAGTAATACATTAAAGTAATTTCTCTCGGTACGCATATAAGCCACATCATCTTCGGCTTTACCATCTCCCACCAAAAGGGCTGCATATTGAAAGTAATTTCGGGTTTGCCCGAATAGATCCAGGGCAATATTGGTTAAGGCGATATCAGTTTCCAGAGCCGGGCCGTGACCACAGAGCTCACCTAAGCGTTGACCTAATATTAACGTATTATCGGCAATCCCCAGAATATAGTTATACAGATTATTATTATTCATAATTTAAAATCATAAACTTCTTGGCCAACGAGAATTTACATATGTTTTAACTCGTCGGGCAGTTTATAGAAAGTGGGGTGCCTGTACACTTTGCTTTTTGCTGGCTCGAACAACTCACCATTTTCAGAGGGATTGGAGGCTGTGATATATTTACTCTCAACCACCCAAATACTCACACCCTCATTCCGACGGGTATAAACATCGCGTGCATTCTCTAAAGCCATAACTGCATCTGTCGCATGAAGGCTTCCAAAATGACGATGCTCCAATCCGTTCTTAGATCGAACGAATACTTCCCATAAAGGCCAATCTTTTTTCATAATCTTTACCTGCAAAGGCGGGTATCTTTAAGTTAATACTAATTATAACAGGACATCCACCACAACATCCCCTTCAAAGGGGAGGAAAGGTTATCCCACATCCTTTAATTTTTTATCGTGCTGCTTTTCAGCGTATGCCATGGCTGCATCCCGAACCCAATTTCCTTCTTCCCAAGCACTTACTCGCGCATCCATTCGTTCTTTATTACAAGGGCCATGGCCTTTTACCACCTGCCAAAACTCATCCCAATCTATTTCCCCAAAGTCGTATTGCTTTTTCTCTTCATTCCATTTTAAATCCGGATCCGGAATAGTGATCCCTAAAATTTCTGCCTGTGGAACCGTTTGATCAATGAATTGCTGGCGAAGTTCATCATTGGTTTTTCGTTTCAGCTTCCATTTCATCGACTGCTCTGTATTCGGAGACTCTGCATCTATGGGTCCGAACATCATCAAACTAGG
Source organism: Bacteroidota bacterium (assembly GCA_004356305.1). Taxonomy (GTDB): domain Bacteria; phylum Bacteroidota; class Bacteroidia; order Flavobacteriales; family Flavobacteriaceae; genus Aureisphaera. The sequence continues at coordinate 12,090 of SMXJ01000157.1, forward strand.
CCACCACCACCTGTTAAGAGCATCCTGTGCCATCGCCTTTTGTTCTTGTGTTCCTCGACATAGTGTCAACAAGATCTCATAGCCCTGTCTTTGATGAAAACTTTCTTCTTTACAAATACGCACCATGGCTCTGGCATAAGGGCCAAATGACGTACTGCACAGGGCCACCTGATTAATAATAGCCGCACCATCGACCAACCATCCTATCGTGCCCATATCCGCCCAGGTAACCGCAGGATAATTAAAGATGGAAGAATATTTTGCCTTGCCGGAATGCAATTGTTCATACATCTCCTCACGGGAAATACCAAGGGTCTCGGCTGCCGAATACAGGTACAATCCATGTCCTGCTTCATCCTGAACCTTTGCCAGCAATGCCACCTTACGACGTAATGAAGGTGCTCGTGTTATCCAGTTTCCCTCCGGTAACATCCCGACGACTTCGGAGTGCGCGTGCTGGGAGATCTGACGAATATTCGATTTTCTATATTTCTCCGGCATCCAATCTTTCGGTTCTATTTTTTCGTCGCGAGCAATACGAGCTTCAAAGATCTCTTCCAAATTTTTTATTTCATTTTCTGTCATCCTATTGCTATTTTAAACGTCGTAGTTTAATTTCACTTTTTCCGATGTCGGAACAGATTGGCAGCTCAACACAAAGTTTTGGGCCACCTCACGTGGTTCTAAGGCATAATTTTTTTTCATCTCCACAGTACCATCTAAAATCTGACATTTGCAAGTACTGCATACACCTCCTTTACAGGCAAAAGGCAGATCGGCACCAGCTCCCAACGCAGCGTCGAGAATATTATCGTAATCGCTGGTCATAGTAAAATGGAACTCCTTTCCGCCATCGACGATTGTTATTTCAACTCCTTCAACATTCTGTTGAGCGAGACGCTCGGCGCGTAATTTATCTTCTTCTGAAAGTCCGCTTACAAATAATTCAAAATGAATTAGTTCCTTAGGCAATCCTGCATTTACTAAATACTCACTTACGTAATTGACCATGTCTTCCGGGCCACACAAAAAAACTTCATTTGTATCGGGAATGTCGATAAAAGTTTCTGTTAAAACCTTCATCTTTTCATCATCAAAACGCCCATTGAACAAGTCAATATCCCTTTTTTCTTTAGTCAAGAAATAATAGATCTCGAACCTTCCGAAATAAGTATTGCGAAGTTGCTCCAATTCTTCTTTAAAGATAATAGATTTTGCTGTCCGATTCACATAGAAGAGCTTACAAGTGGAGTTTGGTTCCAATGCAAGGTGCGTCTTTATCATAGACATTACTGGAGTCACACCACTTCCTGCAGCAAAAAATAGATAATTCTTTGTATTAACTCGATCTATTGAGACTCCAAATGTACCACTAGGTGGCATAATTTCCAGGGTATCCCCGGTATGTAAACTATTGTTTATGTAAGTAGAAAATTTTCCTTCAGGTAATAGCTTAACAGCGACTTTCCATTCACTTTCTATCGGGCTGGAACAAAGACTGTAAGACCGACGCACATCTTCCCCGTCAATATCGGCTTTTAGGGTTAAATGTTGTCCTTGCCGGAACTGGAATTCTTCCAAAAGAGGTCCAGGTATATCGAAAGTAACGACCGAGCAGTCGTTTGTCTCTTTATAGATGTCTTTTACTTTTATTTTGTGAAATGTAGCCACAATAATTCTCAAATTAGTACAAAACTAACGATTGTTAGTTAGATTTGCAAAATTAGTTCATCTCACAATCCCGTTCAGCAGAACCGCCAGCATATCTCTCTTTAGCACATTAACGTCAAGCTTACCTCGTTTTTGATACCATAAATACAATGTTCTCAATGTAGAAAGAATGGAGAAAAGAATTACTTCAGGATGTCTCGGTTGGATCTCACTGGCTTTAATGCCTTGTTTTATAATCTTCCGGAAGTTCTCTTCATAATCCTCGCGCATCGAGACAAAATTTTCGAGATCCTCCCCTTCCAGA
>SMXJ01000158.1 GCA_004356305.1 Bacteroidota bacterium
TGCTAATCCAGGCTCAAAAGGATGAGTTGCCATCATATTTTGTGATAGGCCTGTCCTACAAAATGGGTATGGGCGAGACCGGCAGTCTTGAGCTCGCGTCTACTTTCCAGGATAACAACTTCCAGGATGACACGGGCCAATTCGGTGCGGAATACAACTACGACGATATGTTTTATGTGCGTGGAGGGTATACGGTTGCACCGGATGCAGCAGATGAAGCGGATATCTACTCGTTCACGCTTGGCGGTGGTATACACTATGATTTTTCAAATATTGGGGTAACTATTGACTATGCTTACAGAGATGTTGATTTCTTTGATGCGAGCAGTGTTTTTTCAATCAAGCTAGGGTTCTAGTTTTCATATTTAGAAAAACTCTGGTGTAAGATTTAAGGGTTGGGATGTTTTTTGTCCCAACCCTTTTTTGATGTCTTTGAAAGATTAGGGTTGCCGCGCACACAACCACCTAATCCGAAAACAGATTCTTAGGGATATGGAATGACAACACAAGGAGATGCAGTCGTCAGGAATAGAAGCGGAACTAAGGTGTACATCGATTCGTAGGATTTGTTATCACTCCAGATTGGAATATCCGTAAGAATTAGAAATCAAAAAAAGAAGGTGAAGCAATGAACCATTTAGAAACATCATCACGGTTCGGATGGAAAGGTATAATTCTTGGCGTCTTAATTCAGTCGTGCTTATTGGCGTCCCTTGTATCAGCGGATGGTACTCTTCAGCCGCGTGTTGACGTAGCGCAATTCCTGGATTCTAATGGGAATTCTTATATCGAAGTTTATTATGCCATTCAGGAATCAGGAATAAAATATACACAGAATGAAAGTGGAGAGTATGAATGTCAGCTTGTGGTGGATATTGAAATATTTTTAAATGAAGCCTTATGGACCAATAAGGTTTGGAAAGTCGAGAGATCGATAAAGGATACTTCACATACCTCAGAAAACAATGATTTAATTGATGTTCTGCGTTATTCTATTGACGAGCCGGGGCACTATGAGATCTCAGTGCGCGTGCGGGATATGAACCAGGCTGATCAAATAGATAGTGTTCGCACATCCATCGAGGTGAGAAAATTTTCATCAGATAAAGTCGAGATCAGTGATGTTGAATTGGCTACGAGTATTAAAAAGATGACCCCCGGTGTTACGAGCAATTTAATAAAAAATACCTATGAAATCATTCCCTGCCCAATGGCAGTATTTGGGCGGGGGTCGTCCAATATTTACTACTATTTTGAGGCATACAATCTAATGACACTTGCCGGTGACAAATATAAAGCGCTCTGTAAAATCCTGACTGCGGACGGGGACGAAGTTGAGGGGTCGGGGATGATCTATCGGACAAAGCGGAAGCAATTTGATTCGAGTATTGAAGTTGGCATGATGAATACTGCAGCATTAGCTTCCGGTCAATATAGATTGCTTTATGGTATCGCTGACGAATCCGAAACAACGCTGGCAAGTAAGGAAAAGGTTTTTTATATTTATAATCCCGATGTGGTGGTCGCTGATAACCGTAAACAGGGAACCAATGAGGCACTTGAAGGATACAGCGATGAGGAGTTGGATGAGGAGTTTGAAAAAATTATTTATATAAATACCAAAGATGATCGGAAATTATATAAGAGTCTGAACAACGCACAGGGGAAGAGGAAGTTCATTAATTCAATTTGGCTAAGACCCAAGGATGAACAAATACCGCCCTCCATTTTTCGAGAACGGTATTTGCATAGAGCTCGTTCTGCCGATGTGCAATTCAAATCTGTCTTTGGCAGAGGTTGGAAAAGCGACCGGGGTCGGGTGTTTATCCTCTACGGCGTTCCTTCAAACGTGCAGCGATTTCCGAGCAGCAAGGGTTCGATGCCCTATCAAATTTGGGTATATGATAAACTGAAAGGTCAGGGAGGGGTGAAATTTATATTCGCGGATTTCCAGGGTTTCAGTAAATACCGCTTGATTCATTCTGATTTACGTGGAGAAGTTAGAAATACTGAGTGGAAAACTGAAGTTTTCAAGGGCAGAAGCCAGGAGAATATAAGATTCTAAGGAACGGCAGCTTTTTTTAACTGCATGTTTACAAAAACGGATGCAGGGCGCTGGAGTTTGTTTTTCAAAAAGAGTTTCGTGGAGGTGGAATGTTTACTGTTAAGCGTTTAATGTTGTTTGGTGTAGGCTTTATGTTCTTTATTTCCTGCGGGAAAGAGGAAAGAGTCCATGTCTCTGTTTTACCTATGGTGAAAGATGCTGAGTTGTATTTTCGCGGGTTTGTTACAGATGAAGAAGAGGAGCTGGTCAGTAAAATTCACCATTTCAGTAAAAAAGTTACCCGCCAGGATACCATAGACGGACGTCCGGTTTTTGTTTGTTTGAGCAATGACCAGGAAACCTATTTTTATACTGATGAAGAAGGTACAGTCTGGGAGTCCCGGACCGTTGATGTCGGGGCGCGAATAGTTAAATATGGATTTTCATATGGAAAGCCTATGTTGGTTCGCAGGTGGGATATTCTTCTGAAAGTCAACGATGGGGTTGGAACGGAGTGGAGCGTTTCAATCGACACAGTGTTTGATGCAAAAACGTTGCAGGGTAAGGCTCAACGAATCCGGTATATTTATCAAGGTAAGGCGCGTTACGAGGGGCTGACTGCAACGTATATACCAGAAAATCATGAGATGATGTCTGTTTTTGATGCTCATTGGTATGATTTAAGCACACATATAATTAATGAATCTACAGGAGACACTCTTTTCTCAACCAGCGGAATTGCCCACCAATATTTTGAGCCCAGCTTAGGTGCGGTAAAATATATCACAAATTTCACCAAGATCGAAAGAGGTGAACCTACCTTAGTTCTTCGCGGCAGCTGGGAACTGATGCGCAAAGAAATACCGGAATAATTCTACTACTTACTCTGTATCTATACTTGATAGAGATTAAACCATCTCTATTCAATTCTGATAGTTGCGAAGCGAAATTATTTTTATTTCATATCTCTAAAAAAACTTGGATTGCGTGTATAAGTTGAGCATCTTATATAAGCAATTTTTTACGGGTGTGATTTTATTTCCATTCTATTCTCAAGGATGTCGCTTATGAGTGCTTCAACAAAGATTCTTTATCCAGCTTTTTTTGCGGTTTGCTTATTCATGACTTCTGTATTTGCACAGGAGCTCATTCTTTCAGGTGTTGTGCGCGATCAAAACACTCACCAGGAAATCCGCTCAGTTAATATTTTTATCAAGGGTTCTAAGACAGGAACAGCCAGCGATTTGACAGGTCGGTATCGACTAAGAGTTAATGATGCCAGTGATGACATGATTATTATTTTTCGGCATATTGCCTACTTTCACAAGGAAATTAGCCTGAAAGATCTGAAAAATGCGAGTCACGTTGACTTACAGCCGAGGGTCATTCCTCTTAGAGGTGTCGAAATAGAGGGAGAGGGAATAGGCCGGCCGGAAATTGAGAAAGATTTACGGCAAACAGTTTCTATGATCGAGGCCAGAAATTTTGAAATCAGAGGATTTACCGACGCCGGAGATCTGCTCAGGATAGACCACAGCGTTCAGGTTGATGAAGGCATTTCCGGGAAAAAAACAATTTCCATTAGGGGGGGCAATCCCGATGATGTTGTTGTGCTTTATAATGGAGTTAAGTTGAATAACAACTTTGACAACGTTTATGATTTTGCGATGATTGATTTAGAGAATGTAGAACGGTTCGAGATAATAAAGGGCAGTAATACGGCCATCTATGGCCCCGAAGCTTTTTCAGGAGTCGTGAATATCGTCCCTAAAGTAGAGCAGGACTATACGATTCGCTTTCAACAGAGACTCGGCACTTATAGGTCCGGTAATTGGGGTCTGCATTTATTTAAAAAATTTGATCGACTTAGAGGCTCCTACAGCTTAAGGCGGGGCGGGCTGGAAAGGCCTTTTAAAGATAACCGGGGCCAGCTAAAAAACACCTCGTTTCACCATAACGTAAATTTGAACTATAACTTTTCAGAAGAAAACAATCTCAGCCTAATGGGGGTTTTTCCTACCCTGGAATATGACAGAAGGGAGAATACAGACGCAGGTTTGGTAATTGGCGACGAATCAAATAAAGATCAGTTGTATTCCGTGCGGTATACCGGCAATTTAAGTTTCCTCAAAAATATTGGTGTCACTGTATCTTATAAAAACTTAGTGCAGGAGCAATTTCTGGAGATCAGTAATGCCTCAGATTTAGGGAATAATGGCATCGTGAATAGAGAGATCGATGATAAAGCCGTTCACCTGAATGCTGAAAAGAGTTTTGATTTTGGCGCTTTAGAGCTATTGTTTGGATATCAATTTGAAAGTGCCGAGCTTGATTTTTTAGATGACAGCGATTTCAATGGGCCGGGTGAAATTAAAAACGCTAAGCTGAAGAGGAATCACCACGGTTTTGTTTCAATTGCAAAATACCACGGGGAAATCGGCTCCGATTTTCTGCAGACACTTGATTTGAGTTTAAGCATGCGTCAGGACATGATTGATGATGAGCAAGTTAATTTGGTTTCACAAAGTGGGAACAGCCTGAGTGATGTCACCAATAATTGGCACGACAACACGTTGAAATTTTCAATGAATTTGTCAGGCTACCGCAGCAATCTCCTTGTAAATGGATTTCTGAATTTTGGTAAGAATATCAAATTCCCAACCTTGTTTCAGCAGATTAATTCAACGAATTCAGATATTTCTTTGAATCCTGAGAAAAACACCAGTTTAGAACTTGGCTTTACAGTGAGCAGAGACCTGGGAAGCGGGTCGGCTATTAATGGATTTCAAGTCGAAGGTAGTTATTTTCAAAATACGTTTGATGATAAAATTATAACATTTTCTGATTTAACATCATTTCGTACCGAATTCAAAAGTGAACCCGACGTAAATATATCTGGGTTTGAGTCAAAATCGAGTGTGTTTTTATTTCGTAAAAAAGTAACGGTCGGTCTTGGACTGTCACGATATTTCATCTCGGATCAGGATAAAGCTGCTTTCCCGTTTAAGTCAGATTTCAAACTCACACTTAATTTAGCCATCGATCATTTGGGATATTCTTTTCAAATACACTGGTTTAAGGAGGGGGAGCAGGTAGCAACGCTTTTTTTCCCCGATAGGAGCGCCAGCGAATCGATACGTCTTGACGGTTACCAAAACCTCGATGTTCACTTAAGCAAGACTTTTGAAATTAGAAAAATGAAATTGTTTGTAAATGCAAGCGGCAGGAATTTGCTGGATGATGAAAACACTGAGCTGCAGGGTTTAGCTTTGAGAGATCGCCGCTATTATGTTACCTTTGGCGCTCAGTACTAAATTAACCCATTGTTCTAGTTTTATATCGGGTGTTGACCCAGGCAGAGTTACGCTGAGCGGAGAATCCTGATAGGTTTATCTTCTCCGCCATTGCGGCATCCTTCGCACGGCTTTCTGATTTGCTGACAAAAGACCCAGATGATTTAAGTTCAGGCCTGCCCTGAGCCTGGCGAAGGGATGACTCGTGCCCTGACGATAGCCTGCACAGCGCGCTAATTAATTAACCAGAAGTCAATTCAAATGAACGCAAAGGAAATATTGATTATTTTTTTGCTGCTTTCAATTTTTATTTTTTCTGCCTGTACAGGCAACCCATTCTCTGATGATGAAATATCACAGGGAATGAGGCGGATATCCGGTAAAGTAGAAGTTAGCGACAACACCCATAGGCCTGAAGGAGTTTATGTTTGGTTGCAGGGTTTTGATATTGGTACTTTTACCGATCAGGACGGAGAGTTCGAAATCATATTACCTTCGTCGGCTCAAAACTCGGGCGGCGGCGCAGGGATTCTTAACCTTTATTATTATCTGGCAAATTATAAATTGGCAAAAACTGAGTTGACTGTGCGGAATGGTGAATTTATTTTCGCAAACGGCGAGATAAACGATAAAGGAGAATTGCACAGGCCGAAATTTATTCCGAGGATATTAAATATTTCTACAGTGTTAACGCCTTCGACAGCAAAGACTGATACCAGTATTTTTATGAAAGTAGAAGTGGTCCTCTCATCTGAAACGGATTCTGTTAACGTTTTTTATCCAAGAGAGACTTTTATTGGTCCCAATAAATTAATAGCGCCTTTATTTGTTAAAAATCTTCAGACTGGAACAGCTTTTTATGTTGAAGCCACGCTTGTTGGTATCAATCAAGAGGATCTAATAACGATAGAACGCGGCAGGCCATTCGTGCGCACCATGTTGTTATCAATGGACAAAGGCGTTCTGTCCGAAGGCCAGTATGAGATCATTCCCTATTTGAGAGTATCACAACCGGAGGTGCCGGCTGAATTGCTCAATAATTTAATTGAGGATATCGATTCATTCGGCCTGGATTATCTTAGCGTACCCTTCTTTCGAACAAGCGGGGTGCTTAGTGTCATGAAGGGAGGAGGGGGAGAGGGCGGCAATTAATGTAGTAAAATTAATCAATAAGTGTTCAAAACAATCCAGGGACTGGAGTGAGAACAATATGAAAAAAAGGCAGCTACATTTGTTTAACTTAATCTTAGTAACATTCTTTTTCTTTTCAGGATGCACAGAGAATGTTCTTGATAATCAATCTATTTCATCGCCTAAAAATCAAATATCAGGAACGGTTAAATTAAACCAAAGGGAAAATGCCGAAGGAATTTATGTTTGGCTAGAGGGTTTGGATATTGGTCAAAGGACGGATGAAAATGGCGAATTTAAAATAGAAATTCCGCCATTTATTCTTCAAGAATACCACACCGGGTTGACCGGTGTTTTTAATTTGTATTATTATTCAGCCAATTTCAACCTGGAATCTACTAAACTTTTTTTTAGAAATGGTTCTCTAACCTCTCATCAGGACGTAATAAGTGTGGATGGTGAATTGTTAAAGCCACAGATAGTGTTGCAAAACCTGAGAATAAAGACTCTTGTTGTACCCGAGTCGGTTTCTTCAGCAGAGGTTGTACAAGGTGAATTACGACGAGAATCAATTGTAGTCATACTCAAGGTAACTTTGCAAGCGCTACTCGGGCCAGTTACAGTTAAGTTTCCGACAGCTGTCGGAAATCTAATTAGCCCTGTTATCTTCAGAAATGTGAATACGGATGAGGTCGTCATATTGGAATCCAGGATTGCCGGGTTATCTGTCGAAGATTTTCTCACTCTCAGAGATGGGCCGGTTTCGAGATTTCTTATAATTGAATTGCAGTCACACCAGTTGCCGAAAGGTGAATATGAAGTTATACCTTACCTGCTCATTAACCAATCATTACCCGAGGGTCTTTTAGAAAGCCTGGGAGAAAATGTGGAGGAGCTCGGGCCCAATTATCTGAAAATGCCTATCTTGCGTGAAACCGGCCGTTTTGTGCTTACAGACTAGTCAAGTTTTTGTCGTCAAAGGAACCGATTCACTCCCTATCATTTTACTCCTTTCCGAAGCTGCGATCCATTTCCGGTGTGAACCACTATTTGATTTATAGATGAAATTTTATTAAATTATCTTTGATTTAATTGTAAATTGTAAACAGCTTTTGGTTGTGATTCGAGGATATTCGATTTATCAATAAATGAAATATTTAAGACTGAATTAAGGAAATGGCTAAGACCGGAATTAACCTTAAAATAACAAGTTTAGCTGCTTTGGTACTTTTTGTGCTGATTTCTGCGATTGTTCTAAAAACCAGGCAAAGCACTTTAAGGGTAAATTCTGGCAGCGATATATCATCTCAATATGCACAAGATGGAGGTGTGATTTACCTGAATACCGCCAAAGATGTAAAATATATTGGCTCAGAAAAATGCCAGACGTGTCACCCGGCCATTTTTGAATCGTATGCCAAAGCTGAAATGGGCCGGTCGATGGCCAAACTTGATACCACTAACATTATCGAAAACTATCCGCAATCAAAGGCGGTTTTTGATTCGAGCAAGAATTATTATTATGAGATGCTTAGGCGTGACGGCCGCTTTTATCAGCGTGAATACCGCCTCGATTCTGAAGGACGTGTGATACACGAGCGTTGGGCGGAAGCGGAGTATGTCATGGGTTCGGGGAACAATTTGCGGATGTATTTTGATAACGAAAATGGTATGCTATACCAGTTGCCCTTGACCTGGTATGTGCACAA
>SMXJ01000159.1 GCA_004356305.1 Bacteroidota bacterium
CCGATATAGACCACTTATATAGAGAGGATCAAATATATGCCGGAATAACCTATAATTTGTTAACTAGTGTTCCCAGTAATGTTAATTTAAAAGGCGTTTCCGGAGGAATACACTTTGGGTTTTTGCGGGATATGCCGATCAACGACAAAAGAAATTTTGCCATTGCCTTAGGCGCGGGATTGGCCTTTGATCGATATGGACAAAATCTTTTTATTGGAGAAGATGCCGATGAGAATACTATTTTTAGCGTGTTAGATTCTAGTACCGACTTCAGCATAAATCGTTTAAATACAGCAACTATCGAAGCTCCCCTGGAAATTCGATGGAGAAATTCAACTCCCACGGTCTATAAGTTTTGGCGTATTTATTGCGGAGTACGCGTAGGATACACTTACTGGTATCGTTCTTACTTTAAACAACCCAATAATGAAGTCTCACAGACCGATATCCCTGAATTTGACAGATTTCGTCTTGCGGCTACATTGAGCTTTGGTTATAGCACCTTCAATTTCTACGCTAATTACAGCATCAATCCTTTCTTTAAAAATGCTATCCTAACCGATACGAACGAGTCCGTGGACTTTAGACCGTTAAAGCTAGGAGTGATCTTCTATATTCTATAACCAGAAGTTAAGCATTAAAAATTGTGGTATTAAGCCGACAAAGAAACCTAAGATCAGCTCTGGGTAGGTATGGGAATTGGTGTGTAGCCTTGAAGACGCCACCCATCCGTTTGCCAGTGCGACCAACCCGATCCAAACCAACATATTCACCTTAAAATGTACCGACAGCGCTATGATAAACATAGTAACTCCGGCAATACCCATTTGGTGTAGACTTACTTTTACTTTGAAAATAACCAGTAATAATGCCGAAATAGTAGAAAATAAAACCCCTACGAAGAAAAAATACATTTCCGGACTATCGTAAGGATCAAAGACCATTTTGATGATGAGCAATAACAGGAGACATTGTAACATTAATGGGATCTTACGCTCTTTGACATCACGCAATTCAAGTGAGGATATCCAACCCATATTTTTCAATAATATAAACAGGACAATAGGTACAACAAGAGTAATTATAACGATCGCGAAAAGCTTTGCCCGTATGATCTCGGAATCAATAAACCTGGGAGTGATAACAAAATATATCAACGCACCTAATAGTGGCATCAAAAGTGGGTGAAGTAAATAAGCACCGATACGAAGGAAGTGTTTCATTAAATTTTTTTTCGAAGTCTCGCAACAGGTAGATCGAGTTGTTCTCTGTATTTCGCAATAGTGCGTCGTGCAATGGGGTAGCCTTTATCTTTCAGCATCTTAGCGAGTTTATCATCTGTCAAGGGTTTCTTTTTATCTTCTTCTGAAATGGTGATCTCGAGTATCTTCTTGATCTCCTTGGTAGAAACGTCTTCACCGTGAATATTCTTCATAGACTCACTGAAGAACTCTTTGATCAATTTCGTTCCATAGGGGGTATCTACATATTTGCTGTTGGCAACCCGGGACACTGTTGAAACATCCATATTGATCTTATCCGCGATATTCTTTAGGATCATGGGTTTCAACTTACGTTCATCACCACTTAAAAAATACTCCTTTTGATGATGCATAATGGCATTCATCGTCACGAATAAGGTTTGTTGCCGTTGTTTTATCGCATCGATAAACCACTTTGCAGCATCCAATTTTTGTTTGATAAAAAGGACGGCATCTTTTTGTGATTTCGACTTTTCCTTGGAATCCTTATAACCCTTAAGCATATTAGTGTATTCACGGGATACATGAAGCTCAGGGGCGTTTCTTCCATTGAGGGTAAGCTCCAATTCATTCTCCACAATTTTAATTGCAAAATCTGGAACAACATGCTCGATCAAACGAGGATTACCGGCATATGTACCGCCGGGTTTGGGGTTAAGACATTCAATTTCATGAATGGCCTCCCGTAATTCATCTTCTGAAATGTCAAACTTGGACAATAATTTCTTATAATGCTTCTTCGTAAAATGGTCAAATGCGTCTTCGATTATTTGAGTCGCCAGCACCAATGAGTCACTATGGCTCTTACGTCTTAACTGAAGTAACAAACACTCCTGAAGATCTCTGGCGGCCACGCCAGCAGGATCAAATTCTTGAACGATCTCCAAGATTTTACTAATTTTTTCTTCGGAAGTATAGATGTTTTGAGTAAAAGCCAGATCATCTACAATATCTTGAATATCCCGCCGTATATACCCACTTTCATCAACACTACCCACAAGGAATTTCGCGATCTCAAGTTCTTCATCATCAAGGCGATATGTATTCAACTGTTGTTGTAAGTATTGAATAAATGATATACCGGATGCGTAAGGGGTTTGCTTGTCTTCGTCGTCCACGCTGTAATTATTGGCAGAGAGCTTATAATCCGGGATTTCATCATCACTTAAGTAATCGTCCACGTTGATATCGGTTTCAATAACTTCATTACCTTCATCATAGTCGTCAAATTCTTCATTGTTAAACTCGTCATCAGGATTATCCTCTTCATCATTACCGGTATCCAATGCCGGATTCTCCTCTAACTCTTCTGAAATACGCTGCTCAAAGGCCAGTGTTGGCAATTGTATCAACTTCATCAATTGAATTTGCTGAGGTGATAACTTCTGTGATAATTTAAAATTTAACTGTTGTTTTAACATGAAACAATTTCTTGTCAATAAAATTAAAAAAAACTAGCTATATATAAGAATCAGCGGTTAGTTTTAATAAAAGCTTGTGAAATTAAGACTGAGGTACGAGGAGAGTGTAAAAAAGGTAAAGACCCTGACTCAATTCGGTCTTTCCACATTACATCTTTTTAAAATTCAGCGTTCCCGGGCGTACGCGGATAAGGAATCACATCGCGTATATTGCCCATTCCTGTGACAAATTGAACCAATCTTTCAAATCCAAGGCCAAAACCGCTGTGTACACAAGTGCCAAACTTACGCAGGTCCAGGTACCAGTATAATTCTTCTTTAGGTATGCCCATAGTTTCCATTTTCGATTTTAGCACTTCATAGCGCTCTTCACGTTGAGATCCTCCTACAATTTCTCCTATTCCCGGAAAGAGTACATCCATGGCGCGTACCGTCTTTTCATCATCGTTCAAACGCATGTAAAATGCCTTAATTTTAGCCGGATAATCAAAGAGAATAACAGGACATTTAAAGTGTTTCTCTACCAAATAACGCTCATGTTCGCTCTGCAAATCGATTCCCCATTCTTCGATAAGATATTTGAATTTTTTTTTCTTATTGGGTTTTGAGTTCTTCAGAATATCAATCGCTGCTGTGTAACTCACCCGTTCAAAATCATTATCGATCACGAAATGAAGTTTTTCACTTAAGGTCATCTCACTTCGTTCTGACTGCGGCTTGCTTTTTTCTTCCTGAAGCAATCTATTTTCCAAAAACTCAATATCGTCTTGACAGTTATCCAATGCGTATTGTATAATATATTTTATAAAATCCTCGGCAAGATCCATATTGTCTGTCAAATCGTTGAATGCCACTTCGGGCTCTATCATCCAAAATTCGGCCAAGTGGCGCGAAGTATTGGAATTTTCGGCTCTAAAAGTGGGTCCAAATGTATATACTTTTCCCAGTCCCATCGCGTAAGTTTCGGCTTCTAATTGTCCGCTTACGGTGAGGTTTGTTTCTTTTGCGAAGAAATCTTCCTTATAGTTTACATTTTCGTCTTCATCAAGGGGCGGATTTTTCGGATCCAAAATACTCACACGAAACATTTCCCCGGCACCTTCAGCATCACTACCGGTTACTATAGGGGTATGCATATGGTAAAAACCATTTTTCTGAAAATATTCATGCACAGCGAAAGACAGATTAGAACGCAATCGCATCACCGCGCCAAAGGTATTGGTGCGTATGCGTAAATGCGCCTGTTCTCTCAGTTTTTCCAGGCTGTGACGTTTGGGAGAAAGAATTGTTAGTTTTACCTCTTCGGGATTTGCCTCACCAAGGACCTCAATATTAGAGACCTGAATTTCTACATTTTGTCCTTCTCCACGGCTTTTTACCAAAGTGCCTTCTACTTTGACGGCTGCGCCCACAGTAATCTTTTTCAGTGTTTCTTCTTCAAAATTTTCAAAATCGATAACACACTGTATATTTTTAATAGTCGAGCCATCATTCAAAGCGATAAAGCGATTACTTCTGAATGCACGTACCCATCCCGAAACCGAAACAGGCTTCGATGACGGTTGACTTTTTAATAATTTTAGTATTTCCTTTTGTTGCATGCTTCGAAAATTGAAGGGATAAAGATACTTTTTTTAATTCTCAATTTTAATTACTCTTCCTGCGAATCTTCTACGGTGTCCGCGTCTTCAGAAGGAATGATCTCAAAGGCCGGTTTTTTGAATGTTTGCTGATTGGCTATGCTTCTCTCCAATGATAATAACAGGGAAGGTAGTAATAATAGGTTTGCCAACATAGCGAACAAAAGAGTAGCAGAAACCAGTGCGCCTAAGGCAACAGTGCCACCAAAACTTGAAATAGTAAACACCGAAAAACCAAAAAACAATACTACGGAAGTATAGAACATACTCACCCCGGTTTCTTTCAGAGCGGCGTATACAGATCGCTTGATCTTCCAGTTATTCGACAATAATTCCTGCCTGTACTTGGCCAAAAAGTGAATGGTATCATCTACCGATATCCCAAATGCAATACTGAACACTAAAATTGTGGAGGGTTTGATCGGTACGCCCAAAAAACCCATTAATCCCGCGGTGATCAAAAGCGGTAATAGATTTGGGATCAGGGAGACCAGTATCATTTTCACATTGCGAAACATCCAGGCCATAAAGATCGCGATCAATAAAATGGCCAATGAAAGTGATAGTATCAAATTGTTGACCAAATATTTGGTTCCTTTTTCAAAGATAAATGCTTTTCCGGTAAGAATTACGTTATAGCGATCTGCCGGAAATATCTTCGCAATTTTTGCCCGTAGATCTTCTTCAATACGATCAAAACGATTGGTTTGAGTATCTTTCATATAGGAAGTAATACGCGCGTACTGCCCCGTGGAATCTACGTAACTCGATAATAAACCAATGCTGTTGACACTACTTTTTGCATAGGAGAGTATAAAGGTCTGCTCCTGGGAATTTGGAAGTTGATAATACTCGGGGTTATTGTTGTAGTACGCTTGTTTTGAATACTTCACCAGTTCCACCACAGAAATCGATTTGGACAGTTCAGGAATTTCTTCGATGTATTCCTGCAGCTCATTCATGCGTTTGAGTGTGGCGAGTTTCATCACTCCTTTCTTCCGCTTGGTATCTATCAGAATTTCTAGTGGCATAATACCTTCATATTCTTTTTCGAAGAACTTAATATCACCAAAGAAATCGGCATTCTGTGGCATATCTTCGATTAAACTCCCCGATAATTTAATATTATATATCCCAATAATACTGGCACACAACAGCAAAATAGTAATGGCGTAAATTGCAATGCGGTGGTCTCTTACCATTCGTACCATCCAGCTTATAAAACTCCCGATCCATCTTTTGTTCAAGTGTTTCAGATGTTTGTATTTGGGCACGGGCATGAAGCTATATATGATGGGGATTATAAACAAACTCAACAGGAATATTCCTATAATATTGATGGATGCAACGAGCCCAAATTCCTTCAATAATTTACTGTTGGTCAAAATAAAGGCAGCGAACCCGGAGGCGGTGGTCAAGTTGGTCATCAAGGTGGCATTCCCAACTTTTGTGATTACGCGCTGCAGTGATTTCGCCTGATTTCCATGTAGTTGAATTTCTTGTTGGTATTTGTTGATCAAGAAAATACAATTGGGAATCCCAATTACAATTATCAAAGGAGGGATCAAGGCAGTAAGAACCGTAATCTCATAATGCAATAATCCTAAAATACCAAAGGCCCACATCACACCTATGATTACCGTTACCATTGAAATTAGGGTTGCCCGAAACGATCGAAAAAAGAAGAAAAAGATAAGGGAAGTAACCAATAACGCTGCACCGATGAACATACCGATCTCATCAATGATGTTCTGAGAGTTGAGTGTGCGTATATACGGCATTCCGGAGGTGTAGACATTTACCTTTGTTTTCTCCTCAAAATCTTCGATCAGAGGAATGAGGTCGTTAACGATAAAATCTCTTCTGGCCGCTGTGTTTACAATTTCTTTTTTAAGATAGATCGCCGTTCTAACCGATTGCTTGTTGGGACTATATACCAAGCCTTCGTAAAAGGGAAGATTATAAAAGAGTTCGTATTTATAACGATCCAGTTTTTTTTGATCCAGTACGGAATCTTGTATGAATGGAACCAGGTCGAAAGCTGCCGAGTCTTCACGTTTTTGTAGTTTCTTAAGGTTTCCGATGGATAGGGTAATATCGACTTCGTTATAAGTGCCGATTTTGGCTGAAAGTTGTGACCAGGCATTAAATATTTTGGGCTGAAATAGGCTGCTGTCTTTTACGCCAAGGATAATGAGATTGCCTTCTTCCCCGAATATGTCCAGGAATTGAAGATATTCCTTGTTAAATTTGTGATCGTCCGGCAAGAGGTTGGCTTCAGTATAGGTAAAGCGCATATGTTTCCATTGCATAGCCATAAAGACCGTCATAGCCACGACGGCAATGATAATAAGTACTCTATTCCGAAGAATAAAACGTGCAACCGCACTCCAAAAACCTATACTAAAAAGCTTATTCACACCACTTCACTTAAAAGTCGGGCAAAGGTATTAAAATACATACTATTGAGTACGCTGTAACTTGTTATATTTTTAGTTTGAATGTAAATTTAAAGGAAATATTGTCTTCAAAATCGGGCAGGTAGTAGAATCCATAACGATAGGCTACACTTAACCCGAAACCAAAAAGGATCCTGTTGAGTTCAAGTCCGGTTTCAGAATAAAATTCATCCAGAGTGTTGAAATCAACTCCCAGGTGGTCTTCGGGGTTTTTTAAATCTCCCCATGCATGGCGTGTGATAAAAACAAGTTCGGGCTGAAACTTCCTCGAAAAATAGAATCGACGCAAGCTGTGTTTTACCTGTAATGTGGTCAACTTGTCTGAAAAAAATTCTCCAAAATACATGGTTTCAAAACTGTGGATACCCGCCACCGAAAAACGCTGTAAATCTCATCTTTTGTCGGACTGTTAGGATAGGCATGAAACAAATGGGTGAGGGGGACATCTCCAAATGCGATGGCGCTCTCAAGTAAAAAATTTGTTGATGACAAATCGGTTCTTTTGATGTAATAATCCAATTTTAAACCTAACTTGGTATAGGTAAAATCACTTTTGGCAACGTCTTTTATACCCTGTGTTAGCTGTACACTAATTTTAGGAAGGCCATCAAAATACTCGATACGTCCATCATCTGTTGTGATAAAGTTGGTTTGTGGACTAATACGACAGGATACTGTGACTTCGGTAATATGGTAGTTCTTATAAGCGATCCCGTCTTTTAGAAAATGATAATTTTCGATTTGATCGATCTTTGTTTGGGAAAATCGTATTTCAGACACTAATTTCTTGGAAAACTCATGTTGCAGCCCGGTTCTCCAGGTGCGATAGGTATAAAATTGGGTAACATTCAGAAGACGTGGCTCAAATACCGAATATACCCGGGCGTCTGTTAAATATTTAAAGGATCCTATTTCGTTAATATCATTGACGTAATATAAACTAAGCCAGGTTCTGGTCTTGGAATTTAACTTGATATTACCACCCAAACTGTATTTGTATTCTTCGTCCTTGATACCTCTCGCCACATAACCTCCCACTTTAAAATTTTTGAATAGACGTTCATTGGTAATCCCGCCAAAACCAATGCGAAATCCTTCGTAATTGTTATATTTTATAAAATATCGTAGATCCACATCGAAAAAACCTAAGGGATAATAACCTGTGACAAAAGGGCTTTCTTTTTTTTGAGCTGCGGAAGTTTTAGTGGAATCTTGGTTTACGGTAACAGGTTGTTGCGCAAAACAACTGAATGCTATCAAAGATAAGATCACGAAAAAAAGTACGCGTACGTGCAACCGGAAGAGTTTGAGTTAAAGTTAAAAACTAAGCGGAAATCCGGCCGCTTTGGTGCCTTTTGTTTAATGATACATAAAATTATACCTTCATAATTTCAGCTTCCTTTTTGCTGAAAATATCTTCGATCTTCTTAACGTAATCGTTTGTCATTTCCTGAATGTCAATCTCAAGATTTTTATGCATATCGTCACTCAAATCAAGATTTTTTAGGTCGATATTAGCAGTCTTACGATCGTTACGAACACCAATTTTAGTCTCTTCGCATTCTGCTTTCGCTTGTTTAGCCAGTTCGCGACGTCTTTCTTCCGTCAAAGGAGGTACGTTAATGATTACGCTTTCTCCATTATTCATTGGATTGAAACCAAGGTTAGCAGCGTGGATACCCTTTTCAATCTCAGGAATAAGCGCTTTTTCCCAGGGTTGAATAGAAATAGTCATCCCATCGGGGGTACTTATATTCGCAATTTGGTTAAGCGGAGTGGGACTTCCGTAGTAATCTACCATCACATCCGTGATCATAGCAGGGGTAGCCCTACCGGCTCTAATGTTTATCAAATTTTTCTCCAAATGTAGAATGGCATTGGCCATCGCTTCTTTGGCACTGTCCACGATAAATTTAATTTCTTCTTCCATTTTCAAATATAATTTGCTATTCGGAAATCAATAATTATTCCAATTTGGTTCCTAAAATATTCGATCATATGACTGTAGCGAAACTAAGTTTCTCAAACTACAAGTTCACTTTCGTCCCTACTTTTTCTCCTGAAACAACTTTTAAGAGGTTTCCGGCAGTGTTCATATCAAAAACGATGATGGGGAGCTCATTTTCCTGGCTCAATGTAAAAGCGGTTGTGTCCATTACTTTTAATCCCTTTTTAAGCACATCATCAAAACTAATAAAATCGAATTTAGTTGCTTTTTCATCTTTTTCGGGGTCGCTGGTGTAAATTCCGTCTACACGGGTTCCTTTTAAGATTACATTGGCCTCAATCTCTATAGCGCGTAGTACCGCAGCGCTATCAGTTGTAAAGTAGGGGTTTCCTGTTCCTCCGCCAAATATCACAACACGGCCTTTTTCCAAATGCCGAACCGCCTTACGTCGTATAAAAGGCTCTGCTACTTCGTTCATTTTTATGGCACTTTGCAATCGGGTTGGCACGTTTTCAGCCTCCAAGGCACTTTGCAACGCCAAACCATTAATAACCGTAGCCAACATTCCCATATAATCACCCTGGACCCTGTCCACTCCTAGGCTTGCGCCTGAAACTCCTCTATAAATATTACCGCCACCAATAACAATGGCTACTTGTACACCCTTGTTTGTAATCTGTTTTATTTCTTTGGCATATTCTTGAAGTCTTACAGGATCAATACCATATTGACGTTTTCCCATCAATGCTTCTCCTGAGAGCTTGAGTAATATTCTTTTGTACTGCATATAGGTTTTTTACTGAAGCAAAAATAATGAAAATTTTATGGATTTTTGTCAAATAAAAAACCACCCGGACTATGTAAGGGTGGTTTTGAATATTTCTGAGTGGTTGATCAGGCCAGACTGACTCTCTCAAACCCTACAACACTGGCGTCTCCTTTGCCCGCCACATATTGAGCAACGTTTAATTTTTCGTCCATGATATAATTTTGATCCAACAAGGATAACTCCTGATCGAGAGTAGTATTATCGCTGATAAAACGCGCTAATTTACCCGGAAGGATTCTGTCCCATATTTGCTCTGGTTTACCTTCGGCTTTCAATTGAGCCTTTGCATTTTCTTCAGCTTTAGCCAACACTTCGTCTGTTAATTGAGCTCTCGAAATATACTGTGGTACGTTTTTTAGGGTTTTACCCATTCGTCTCAATTCGATGTTCTCTTTTTCGATTACCGCGATACGAGCCTCGGTTTCAGAGGCGATATAAGCAGGGTCAAAATCTTTGTAAGATAAAGTAGTCGCTCCCATAGAAGCAACCTGCATCGAAACATTCTTGGCTAATTCGGCAGCACCGTTACTCGCGGAAGATAATCCTACCAAAGCACCAATTTTATTACCATGGATGTAAAAACCAATGAAAGGTGCTTCTAGCGTTTTATAGCCACCAATTTCAATTTTCTCACCAATTACACCGGTTTGCTCAATCAATTTTTCTTGAACCGTCATTCCGTTTTCATATTCAGATTCCAAGAATTCTTCTAATGAAGATGTCCCCAAAGCAACTTCTGCCATTTGGTGGGCCATAGCAACATAACTATCGTTTTTGGAAACGAAATCGGTCTCACAATTCACAGAAACGATAACTCCTTTAGTGGTGGCTTCATTAACCTTAGCGATCACAGCACCTTCACTTGAATCTCTATCTGCTCTTTTATCTGCAATTTTTTGTCCTTTCTTACGTAGGATCTCAATAGCTTTATCAATATCACCTTCTGCCTCTACCATTGCATTTTTACAATCCATCATTCCGGCACCTGTTTTTTTTCTTAAATTATTTACTTCTGTGGCGGTTACTTTTACCATCGTTATAAAGTTTAGTTGTTGTAATTATTGAAAAAATCGTTCAAATTTATCTCTTGAAGAAAAAATCAATCGCCCTTTTTAAAAATGGTATTTATTCTTCTTCTTCCTTAGCAACAGGGATGGCTACTAAACCAGCTCTTTTTCTCGGTACTTTTTTGGTTTTTGCTTCAACCGGTGTATCAGCAGACGACGCATCAGAAGCCGGAGGAGTCGCAGCTCGTGCAGCATCAGCAGCTTCATTTTCTTTTCCGGATTTTCTTTCAGCCAAGCCTTCGTTGATAGCATCTGTTACGCTAAAGATGATCTTCTCGATAGATTTTGAAGCATCATCGTTTGAAGGGATCACATAATCTATAAATCGTGGATCACTATTGGTATCAACCATTGCGAAGATCGGGATATTCAATTTTTGAGCTTCTTTCACTGCTATATGTTCCCGTGTAATATCTACAACGAACAATGCTCCGGGAAGACGGCTCATATCTGAGATAGATCCTAAGTTCTTTTCCAATTTTGCACGTGTACGGTCAACAGCCAGTCTCTCTTTTTTAGAAAGGGTCATGAATGTACCATCTTGTTTCATACGGTCGATAATACTCATTTTCTTAACCGCTTTGCGAATAGTAACAAAGTTGGTCAACATTCCACCGGGCCATCTTTCAGTGATGTAAGGCATGTTGGCATTCTTCGCTTTCTCAGCAACGATGTCTTTCGCTTGTTTTTTGGTAGCTACGAAGAGAATTTTTCTTCCACTGGCAGCTATTTTCTTGAGGGCTTCGTTCGCCTCATCGAGCTTTGCTGCAGTTTTATAAAGATTGATAATGTGGATCCCATTACGCTCCATATAGATGTACGGGGCCATGTTCGGGTTCCATTTTCTGGTAAGGTGTCCAAAATGTACACCGGCGTCAAGGAGTTCCTTAACTTCTTTGTTCTTTGCCATTTTTGTAATAGTTTACTTTCTGTAATAATAGATAGCAACCTTTCCTTCGGTAATACCGAATTTTTTGGTTTAGATGCTAAACTAATCTCTACATTCCACCGGAGCCCAGTGCGAAAGAGGATTCTTCTGCGCTAAAGCTTCGAAGCATATAGATAACAGCTTTGATTAATAATAAATATGAACGTTACCTTCATCAACCGGATACCTCGATAGAGACACCCAATCGTTGGGGTCTAAAAATATTAACGTTTAGAGAACTGGAATTTCTTACGAGCTTTCTTCTGCCCGAATTTCTTGCGCTCTACCATTCTTGGATCTCGGGTCATCAGACCTTCAAGTTTCAATATGGCTTTATTTTCCTCGTTTACCTCAACCATGGCACGAGAAATAGCCAGGCGAATCGCTTCAGCCTGCCCAGTGATACCACCACCGAAAACATTCACTTTAATGTCAAAGGCTTTTTCGTTTTCGGTTAACTTAAGCGGTTGTTGTACTTTATATTGCAAAATAGGAGTGGTAAAATAGTTATTCAGTTCGCGGTTGTTGATCGTGATGTTCCCTTTTCCTTTAGAAACATAGATACGAGCAACAGCAGTCTTTCTTCTTCCAATTTTGTGAATAATCTCCATTAGTTGTTGTCGTTAAGGTTAATGCTTCTTGGTTTTTGTGCTTCCTGATTGTGCTCTGTACCATCATATACTTTTAGATTTCTGAAAATGGCAGCACCCAGCTTATTTTTAGGGAGCATTCCTTTTACAGCTTTTTCTACCAGTCGTGAAGGGCTTTTGTCAAACAATTCCTGAGCAGTCAAAGAGCGCTGTCCTCCAGGATAACCTGTGTAACGGATATATTCCTTAGCTTCCCACTTTTTTCCTGTCAGGTTGATCTTGGCAGCGTTTGTAATAATTACATTGTCACCGCAATCTACATGTGGAGTGAAACTTGGTTTGTGTTTACCTCGAAGTAATTTTGCTACTTCGCTAGCAAGACGACCCAATGTTTGCCCGTCCGCATCTACTAAAAGCCACTCTTTATTTACGGTGCCTTTGTTCGCAGATACTGTTTTGTAACTTAATGTGTCCATTTAGTTTTTTGTCAATAGTTAATAAATCATCGTTTTTCCCTCGAAAAGGGCTGCAAATATACCATATATTTATTTTAATAACAAGCACGAAGTTCTCAATTCAGAATAAACCTAAAAATAGTTCAATTGCCAGCCGTTGATAAGTAAATACGGGGAATTTAAATGAGAGATATCAAAAACAAATATTGACGAGAGACAGCTATTCGAACGTCATTATTAGATCGTCTTTCAGGACCATTTCTCCGGGTTTTAAGGTAATGGATTTGATCTTCCCCGGGATATGTGATGTAACCGTACTTTCCATCTTCATAGCCTCAATAATAAACAAGGGATCGTTCACTTTTATTTCCTGTCCTCTCTTCACCAGTACCTTGTACAATAACCCTTGAAGCGGAGCCCCAAACTCGGCACTATCATCGAGATTGGCTTTTACGTTTTCTTCCTTTTGTATCTTGATGGATTGATCTTTGATCTCTACGAACCTATTTTCCCCATTCACCTTAAAAAATACAGTTCGTTCACCTTCATCATTAGGCACACTTACAGAAAGTAATTTTACAATTATGGTTTTTCCGGGTTCTAATTCAATAATCGCTTCCTCTCTCAGTTTCATTCCATAGAAGAAATTCTTTGTAGGCAAAATAGCGGTATTGCCATACCTTTTGTATTTTTCGTGGGCCTGTTCAAACACTCTCGGATACAAACTATAAGATAAAAAATCTTCAAACTCGATGGATCTGGTAAACCCTTTCTGAAATTTTTTTTTAAATTCGATATATTCCGTTTCAAAATTTATGGGCTCGAGATGTTCGTTTGGCCTATCGGTATAAGGCTTGATATTTTTAAGGATTATTTTTTGTAAATCCTTAGGAAAACCCCCCAATGGCTGCCCTAGGTCCCCTTTGAAAAAATTGATAACCGATTCAGGGAATGAGATCTCATGACCCCGCTCCATAATAGCTGATGGGGACAGGTCATTGGTTACCATAAATATAGCCATATCGCCAACTACCTTAGAACTTGGGGTCACTTTTACCAGGTTGCCAAACATTTCATTTACGGTCGCGTACATATTCTTTACTTCTTCAAAGCGGTCACCCAACCCCAGAGCCGTAGCCTGAGGGCGCAAATTAGAATATTGACCACCCGGAATTTCGTGTTGGTAAACCTCAGCGGTACCGGACTTTAAACCCGATTCAAACGGATAATAATATTCCCTTATGTCTTCCCAATAATTGGAAAACTCGTTGAGTTTTTGGATATCAAATTCATGAGCCCTGTCCTGATGTTTCATCATTTCAATCACTGAGTTGAAATTGGGCTGTGAGGTCAAACCCGACAATCCGCCTAAGGCAACATCCACTACATCCACTCCCGCTTCGATGGCTTTCAAATAAGTTGCGGCCTGGATAGAAGATGTATCATGGGTGTGTAAGTGCAAAGGAATACCGAGGGTATCTTTAAGAGCCGAGACGAGTTCGGTGGCAGCATAGGGAGTTAATAAACCCGCCATGTCTTTGATAGCGATCATATGTGCCCCTGCATTTTCAAGGTCTTTGGCCAGTTGGGTGTAATATTTTAGGCTGTATTTGGTCTGCTTGGTGTCGAGTATATCGCCCGTATAACTTATGGCAGCTTCGGCAATGCCATCCGTTTTGTTCCGTACAAATTTGATGCTCGGTTCCATGGCTTTCACCCAGTTCAAAGAATCGAAGATCCTAAAGATATCAATCCCATTTTCCCATGATGTTTCAATGAATTTTTCGATCAAATTATCCGGGTACGCTTTATAACCAACCGCGTTCGAACCACGTAACAGCATTTGAAACAATATATTAGGAACGAGTTTTCGCAGTTCTCGTAATCGCGTCCACGGGCTTTCGTTTAAAAACCGAAGACATACATCGAAAGTAGCTCCTCCCCACATTTCAATGCTAAAGGTATTTGGATGGTTTTTCGCAAAGCTTTCGGCTACATTTAGCATGTCAAAGCTTCGCATACGGGTGGCCAGTAAGGACTGGTGAGCATCTCGAAAGGTGGTGTCTGTATACTGAATCTTTTTTTCATTTTTTAACCAGGCACAGAATTTTTCAGGGCCTAATTTTGTAAGCAGGTCCTTAGTGCCTTCAGGATAATCTATAGAAGTATCAAAGTCAGGTACCTTCGGAACCCTAAAAAGCTTATTTTCTTCTATGAACTTAATGTCGGAGTTCCCATTTACAATTATCTCACCCAGGTAATTTGTTATTTTTGAAGTACGGTCCTGGGGGAGTTTAATATTGAAAAGTGACGGCGTTTCCTGTATAAAATTAACCGATGCTCTACCTTCCTTAAAGGTTTCATGCATGATAACATTCTGAAGAAAATGAATATTGGTTTTCACACCTCTTATTCTAAATTCTTTCAATGCACGCACCATTTTACGTACGGCTCCATCCAGTGTTCTTCCTTGTGCCGATACTTTTACCAACATGGAATCGAAGAACGGGCTCACGCTATACGATTGATAAATGCTACCTGCGTCCAATCGAATTCCCATTCCCGAAGCACTTCTATAGGTGGTAATGGTCCCATAGTCCGGCGTAAAATTGTTTTCGGGATCTTCAGTGGTGATTCGACATTGTAAAGCAAATCCATGCGTGCTCAGTGATTCTTGATCATTTATTTTTATTTGTTCGTCTGAAAGTTTGTAGCCTCCTGCTATGAATATTTGGGTTTTAACCAGATCGATACCTGTTACCATTTCGGTCACCGTATGTTCCACCTGAATGCGTGGATTTACTTCAATAAAATAGACCCGGTCCTTTTTATCGACCAAAAATTCTACCGTACCTACATTGTTGTAATTTACTTCATTGGTAATTGCCAAAGCATAGGTGTATAATAACTGTTTCACCTTTTTTGAAACATTAAAAGAGGGAGCGATTTCAACCACTTTTTGATGCCTTCTTTGTACTGAACAATCCCTCTCGAACAGATGTCGAATATTCCCATGATTGTCGGCCACAATTTGAATTTCCAGATGTTTAGGGTCTTCTATATATTTTTCGAGAAACATGGTGTCGTCCCCAAAAGCATTTAAGGATTCACTTCTGGCCGAATCAAAATGAATTTCTAAGTCCCGTGAGGTTCGTACTATACGCATTCCTCTGCCACCTCCCCCAGATGCGGCTTTCAGCATTAAGGGATATCCGATTTTGGAAGCTTCACCAAGAGCTATCTTTAGTGAAGTTAGTTTTTTTGTGTTACTCTGAATAATTGGCACTTCACATTTTTGCGCTATCTTCTTAGCGGTGATCTTATCACCCAGAGTGTCCATGACCTTGGGATCAGGGCCTATAAAAATTAAATTGTTTTCAGCACACTGACGGGCGAATTCAGAATTTTCCGCCAGGAAACCATAACCGGGATGAATGGCATCTACATTCTTCGCCTTGGCTAAGGCAATAATTTCAAGACCATCCAAATAGGGCCTCAGTGGTTGATCGTTGTCACCTATTTGGTATGACTCATCTGCCTTATATCTATGTTGGGAGTACCTGTCTTCATACGTATAAATTGCCACCGTTATTATATTGATTTCGGTACATGCCCTAAACACCCTAATAGCTATTTCACCCCGGTTTGCTACCAATACTTTTTCAATTTTCATGAGAACGTGCTTAAAGGGTTTAATTTATAATATAAACACTAAAGATAACGTATTTACCTCTTCGAAAAAACGGATTCGAAAACGTTAAATTAATCCTAATTAACAAATAATTCTGACACAATCTAACGTTATAGAAGTCTCTTATAAAATCAATTAGAAAAACGATTAACCACAATGGCCTTCAACAAACTAATCACTTTGAATGCATTTTTATTTTCTAGCGCTGTTCTATTTTCCCAATCTAAAGAAGCACCCAAAGAAACCAAAACTGATGAAACCCCGACCAAATACGAAAAACGAGTCTACACCACAGCCTCCATTGCCAATACCGAAGGAATTTCGATCGATGGATATATAGACGAAGCCGCCTGGAATGTTGTAGAGTGGACCACAGACTATGTCGAATTTCAACCCGATGTTGGCACCGCTCCTACAGAGCAAACTAAAATGAAGATAGTCTACGACGATAAAAACTTATATGTCGCGTTTAAATGCTATCAGGCAGATCCATCAACAATAGAAAAGCGTATGGGGCGTCGTGATGATTTCCCGGGGGACTGGGTGGAAATTAATTTGGGCAGTTACAACGACGACCGCACAGCTTTTTCATTTACCATCTCCGCTTCCGGAGTAAAAGGAGATGAATTTATTTCAAACAACGGAAATTTTGACGGAAGCTGGAATCCCATTTGGTATGCGGATACGAAAATTGATGATGAAGGCTGGACGGCAGAGTTACGCATTCCATTAAGTCAGTTGCGTTTTGGGAACGAAGAAGAACAAGTATGGGGATTACAATCCACTCGTCGGTATTTCAACAACGAAGAAAGGTCTCTCTGGCAACCGTTGCCTGCCAATCCGCCTGGATGGGTAAGTGAATTCGGAGAATTAAGAGGAATTACAGGAATAAAACCACAGAAGCAGTTGGAAATTCAGCCCTACACCGTATCGCAGCTCGATACATTTGAGGCAGAACCGGGAAACGAATTCAGAGATGGAAATAAATCAAATTTTACTGTTGGTCTTGACGCTAAAATTGGGATTACCAACGATCTTACCTTGGACTTGACAGTGAATCCCGATTTTGGGCAGGTGGATGCAGATCCCGGAGCAATTTCGTTAGACGGTTTCGAGATTTTCTTTCCGGAACGCAGACCTTTTTTTGTGGAAAATAAAAATGTATTTGATTTTAGAGTAGGTGGAGGAGCAGATAATGTATTCTTCTCTCGACGAATTGGCCGGACTCCACAAGGCTTTACTACAACCGATGCATCGAAGGGGGAATTTGAAGAATTCCCAACGAATACGACCATACTGGGAGCGGCTAAATTCAGTGGTAAGACCAAAGACGGTTGGTCCATTGGATTGTTAGAAAGCATCACCGATAAAGAGTATGCTAAAATAACGCTCAATACCGATCCAGACGTTTTAAATGGTTTGGAGGAAGTAGGTGAACCTCGCGAAGAAATTGTTGAACCATTGACAAATTACCTGGTGGGTCGCGTTCAAAAAGATTTTAATGATAAAAATTCATATATCGGTGGGATTTTCACTGCGACCAATAGAAAACTTGAAGGAAATCTCGATTTTTTACGTGAGAGTGCCTATACCGGCGGAATCGATTTTAAGCATAATTGGAAAGAACGAAAATACTACACCACCGGAAAATTTACTTTCAGTAATGTGAATGGAAGTGAAGAGGCCATTATGTTGACACAAACCTCCCTGACTCATTTATTTCAACGTGTAGACGCAAGCCATGTGGAAGTAGATCCAACCAGAACATCACTCACCGGTACCGGAGGTAGTTTTGAAATTGGAAAAGGTGGTGGAGGTAACTGGAGATATAACGTAGGGGGTAACTACCGTTCTCCGGAATTGGAACTGAATGATATTGGGTTTTTAAGACAGGCAGATCAGTATACTCAATATGCAAACGTAAGACGGTTGTGGAGCAAACCCACCAGCTGGTTTCGTCAAGCCAACCTGGGGTTGAATCAATTTAGCCGATACGATTTTGACGGGAATTTCAATCGAATTGAATATGAAATGAACGGTTATGTAAATTGGAAAAATAATTGGTGGACCGAGCTGGGTGGCGCGCACATTCCACGTATTTACAGCAATACAGTTTTGAGAGGAGGGCCAAGATATCGTTGGAATGATGAATACTTTTTTTACATTTTTTCAGGAACGGATAGTAGAAAGAAGTTTAATATGCATTTGGGATATGTACATTCCGATGCAACTCAAAATAGTTCGTCTTTAAGACGATATGTGATTCGTTTCTTTTTCCAGCCTTTGAATTCATTAAATTTTAGGTTGGTTACCGAATACGAGCAAAGTCCCAATAAAACACAATATGTTACTGAAAGCATCTTTAATGGTACACCAAGGTATATCACCGGGGAAATCGACAACGAATCATGGAGCACCACCTTACGGGTTAACTTCAATATCAACCCGAATTTGAC
>SMXJ01000160.1 GCA_004356305.1 Bacteroidota bacterium
CAGAAGGATATGGGGTGGGATCTAATGTTGAATGAAAATAGAACCATCGAAAGAAACGGAGAAACTATCAAACTGGTTGGTGTTGAGAATTGGGGGAAAGGTGGATTTAAGAAAAAAGGGGATCTCGAACAAGCTTGTGAAGGAATTTCAGATTCCGATTTTAAAATCCTGATGAGTCATGACCCATCACATTGGCGGGAGCAGGTTTTGCCTCACAGACATCGTTTTCATCTTACATTGAGTGGGCATACACACGGAATGCAATTTGGGATAGAAATTCCCGGTATTATTCGATGGAGTCCTGCGAAATATCGATATGAAGAATGGGCCGGCATTTATGAGCATAAAGGAGATTATATAAATGTGAACCGTGGCTTGGGTTTCATCGGGTATCCGGGTCGGGTTGGGATCTGGCCGGAGGTTACTGTCATCGAGTTGAAAAAACGCCGTGATACCGCATAATTCGCGGGAAATGTTATATTTGTAACAACCAATACTTCAATCTCATGTCCAAATTTGGAGAATTAATTGAAACACAAATCCCTGTATTATTGGATTTTTATGCGGAATGGGATGAGGCTTGTAAAGAAATGCACCCTGTGTTACGCGATGTGGCTGCAGCTTTGGGTGATAAGGCCCGTGTGATCAAGATAGATATTGAAAAAAATTCCGAACTCGCTAAGGCCCTTCGTGTAAAGGGATTGCCTACTTTAATGATCTACAAGAACGGCGAAATGAAATGGCGCCAAAGTGGGGAACAGGATGCCAATACGTTGATTGGTTTGGTACAGGAATATGTTTAATTACCAGCTCTGCACGGTTCCAATTGGCTTAGATTTTTTCACAACTCCATCCTTTTTCTGAAATAACCTCTAATACCTTTGGCAACACATACCGTAATTTTTTTTCTGCCTTCAAACTATCGTGAAAGACAACTATACTCCCGGGTTTGACATTTTCCGAAACATTTCTGAAGCAGTTATCTTCGGAAATGGAAGCGTCGAAATCGCCGCTAAGAACATCCCACATTATTATTTTGTATCCCTTTTGCTGAAGAATATGAGACTGCCTTGAAGTGAGTTTTCCGTAGGGAGGGCGGAATAGATTGGAGATTGAAGATCGTTGATCGGAGATTTCCGATTTTATTTTTGGGATATCTTCACGCTTTCCGCCTTCGTTCCCATCCTTCATATTATTTCGGACGGGCGAATACTTCGGATGGACAATCGTACTCCGTGCTTCGTGCACTTTATTCATCTCCTCTTCGGCCTTAAGCACGTTATCAATATACTCTTCGGTGCTTGTTTTCCAACCATTTCGATGATTGAAGGTGTGGTTGCCAACCGAATGACCTTCAACAATGATTCTTCGGAAAAGATCGGGCTGCTTTTCAAGGTTTTCACCAATGCAGAAAAAAGTAGCTCCGGCATGGTGTTTTTTCAGTTCTTCCAAAACCCAGGGGGTAATTTCAGGGATGGGGCCGTCGTCAAATGTCAGGTATATTGTATTTCCGATCTTATTGGCAGACAAGCTCGAATTTGGAAATGTCCAAACCCGTTTCGGAAACATCCGTTGTACGAATTTGGGCGTTTTCACCAAATAACCTTTCATCTATTCTTCAAGTTCTAAAAAAGCGCTATCGTTCAACAAAGAATCCAGGAACTGTTCCGTCAACTTTTCCTTCCGAAGAAATTCAGTATCGATATCAATTCCCAATCTGGCAAAGAAACCTCGAAACGGATTTAAATGGTTCAAGAATTTTTCCTTCTCCCGGGCATAATATTTGGGAGTGTCGAAGACGTAGACAATTTCAACCAGGCTTTCGTACTGATTCAGTTTAGAATAAATATCTTCGATCAATTGGAGTTGGCGGTCAATATTTAATCCGCCGTAATATGAAATGAATTCCTGGTGTTTCTTAGTAACTGCCTCATACACTTCACGCGCCTTTTCAGGTTTATCAATTTGATAATAACCCAGTACAAAAGGTTCGACCAGTGAGTAATAATTAAAAAGTTCTACCGGCATTTTTTCCATCGCCAGATCGAGAATATCTTCAGCTTTTTTATCTTTACCTTCATCGATCAAAGTTTCGGCCAGCCGAGCCAAATTACTTCGGTAGGTAATACCATTTCTTCTGGTTTCGGTGTCGTGGTAGACCTTAGGGTTACCACTATTTCCCCAATCCCAGCTCATCACAATATCGTACATCTTATCACCATCGATACGACCCATATCAAATGGGTTTCGTGGGTCGACCGGTGTCTTGATAGGAACTAATTTATATACAACTCCGTCCAGTTGCAGATAATCTTTCATCCATAGATAATCATCGTTCCCGAACGCGCCACCACTAAAGTAAATGGGCCGTTCCCAATTATTATTTGCGATAATATCCAGCATCAACAACCGATTTTTATAAACGAATTCACCTTTGAGTTTAATGTCGATATAGGGTACAATTTTATCAGCATCTTCCTGAGTAACGATCCCACTTCGTAGTACGGCTTCTTTGTCCACCGGAACGCGAATGATCTTGGAGGGGAAGGAACTTATCATTTGTCCGCTGTTCAACTCTACTTTAGTGATCGGGTTTTCACTAGCGATCCAATTCATCCAAGTTTTGATGTTGATAGTGTCTTTATAGCGTAGCATATTTTTTATAGAAGTGCCGTTGCTGATTAAAAATTTTAATTCTTTTAGGACATTAGGATGAATTGTCCGAAATTCTTCTTGAGAAATTTCTTTGTTTTGGAGTCGTTCAAAATCTGTCATTGCTTGATTAAAATCACTTCCATTAAAAGCAATTACATCGCGTGTACCATAAGTGTATTTATCGTGAGTTAATTGCGATGGTATAGGATCACTGCTGAAGGCTTGTTTCTTCATATCATCGATATACCAATCTGTCTGGAATAAGCTTGTGTTGACAATTCTGATGTCCTGGCGGTACTTTTCGACATTTTGCTGGTACCAAAGTGCGAAGGTGTCGTTGTCACCTATGGTAAAGAGAATTCCGTTTTCATCGCAGGAATCCAGATACATACGACCCATAGAATTGGCAGTGCGGCGATTGGATCGATCATGATCATCCCAGTTTTGAGTGGCCAATAGAATAGGCCCGGCAAGTAATGTAACTCCCAGAACAATAGGGATGGCAGTTTTCGGTTTCAGATAATCCTTCGCAACTTCATAGAGGGCATATACACCATAGCCTATCCATAATGCAAAGACATAAAAGGACCCGACCAGTGCATAATCCCTCTCACGGGGTTCGTATATGCGCTCGTTGAGGTATATTTTAAGTGCAAGTCCTGTAAACAGGAAGAACACCAACAAGACCCAAAAGCTCTTCTTGTCGTTTTTGGCATGAAAAACCAGCCCTAAGATCCCTAAAATGAGTGGGAGAAAATAATAGGTATTCCGGGCCGGGTTATTTTTAACGTCGCTGGGTAAATTATCCTGAGAACCCAGTCGCCATTCGTCTATAAACGAGATACCGCTTAGCCAATTTCCGTTCAGGTCTCCACCTTGCCCTTGTACGTCGTTCTGCCTCCCTGAAAAGTTCCACATAAAATAGCGCCAATACATATAACTGAATTGATGCTGGAACATATATCCCATATTTTGTCCGAAGGTAGGCTTCTTGATATCCAGGAAGGGTCCGAAATCATTCAAGAACTTATTGAAGTCGTCGCCATCCACCAAGCCCTTGGCATGTAATTGTTTAAATTTTGATACTTCCTCTACGAGGCGATCTTCACTTCTATACTTACTCTTGATGCCAAATTCGATTCCGCCGATGAACTCAAGATAATTGGCACTATGTTCTGTACTCCACATACGAGGAAGGATGGCCTTTTGATTGTCGTCTGTGTTCTGTCCGGCGTTTTTGTAATCTTTATTTACAATAACATATTTACCCAAGGTCAGGTCTTTCTCGTATTTAGGCTTATCATCTTTGTAGGGATTACGCGCGTCCAATCCTACGTAGGTTTCAGTAAATTGCGGGCCGTAAAACAGGTGTGTTTCGGGATATTGTTCTCGATTGTAATAGGCCAATAATTCACGGGCGTTATTAGGGTTGTTCTCATTGATCACGGTACCGGCATTGGCACGTACGGGTAGCATCAGCCAGCTGGAAAAACCGATGAAAATGAAAAGTACACAGAGGATAAGTGAATTGTACATTACATGACCATGCTTCCGTGTATATTTTAAACCTAAATAGAACAGTGAGATAAATGCAAGTCCTGCGATGATGGTACCCGAATTAAAGGGCAGTCCTACACTATTGATGAAGAACAATTCCGAAGCACTAAAAAGTTTCAGAGTTACCGGTAACAGAAGTTTGAAGATAAATAACAAGATGGCAACTGTAACCACATTTGCCAGGATGAAATTTCTGACGGTTACCGTTTTATATTTTTTGAAGAAATAGAGGAATCCAATGGCCGGAATGGTCAACAGGCCCATAAAGTGAACTCCGAAAGAAAGCCCAATAATAAAGGCAATTAGTATGAGCCATCGATCCCCTCGCGGTGTAAACATTTCGCGTTCCCATCGCAGGCCGCAGTAGAAAAGGATAGACAAGATACAAGCGGCGGCGGCATAAACTTCGGCTTCTACAGCACTAAACCAAAAACTATCGGTAAATGTAAATGCCATGGCACCTACAGCGGCACTTCCCAGAATGGCTATGGAATTATTTTTGTCGAGCTCGCTATTCTTTGAAACGATATTGGTCAATAAAATTGTGAGTGACCAAAACATGAACAATATGGTAAATGCGCTGGCGAAGACGGACATCAGGTTAATGGTCAGGGCAATGCTCGAAGCATTCATGGCGAAGATGGAGAAAAACGCGCCTAATAACTGGTAGAGGGGTGCTCCCGGGGGGTGGCCTACCTCAAGGTTACTTGCAGTGGTGATATATTCTCCCGCGTCCCAAAAACTTACCGTGGGCTCAACCGTTAGCCAATAGGTAATTAGGGCGATGGTAAAGACAAACCATCCTAAGGTCTTATTCCATTTGCTGAAGTTGAATTCTGTCATAAACGATTATAGTTTTGGTTGTGGCGAAATTACTAATAATATGGTTAGGGGATGATAAAAAAATGCTAACGTAGTTTGTGGAAGATATATTTTAAACCGGGGTGGTGAAAAATGGTGTCGGACCTGTTTTTTTTACAAAATTTTACTTGTACAACCCAAAGTTTGTACTAAATTTGCCACCTCTTACGGCATCCGCCTTTGGCGGAAGCTTCGGAAGGCGCAGCCCTCTGAACGTATGAAATTGGCCCATGGTGTAACTGGCAACACGTCTGGTTTTGGTCCAGAAGAGTCTAGGTTCGAGCCCTAGTGGGCCAACGTTTTTTGAAAGTCACTGTCTTTTGATGGTGACTTTTTTGTTTAAGTACTTTTGGATTATGCGTGTATGATTAGCCCACGTGATTGTGGGTGTGTGGTTCAGAAAAAAGTGTACCTTTTTTCCGGACGTTTTTTTCTGAACCACTCGTTCCTCATACGTATTTGAAGTGATATACCTTGATTTGGGACTTTTTTCGTTTATCGGATCTATGCCCCGCGTGATTGTGGGTGAGCAGCTGAGAAAAATTGTTAAATTAGAAACTAACAATTTCTCTCAGCTGCTCGTAATCAATATTTGAAAAGCAATATTTAAAAGTTAGCAATTTTCCCATACTACACGTTCGCAATTCAATTTGGTAAGGATTTTAACCGTTTTCTATTGTGCAATGTGTTCCTCAACTTCATTTGGAATTTCATTATTTGAGGAACGCTGTCTCTCTTACTTTTTAACAAGCTGCTTCGTGATCTGCCCCACGGTTCCTCTTATCAGAACAAGATAGATGGTGCTTTGTAGTTCGGAAATATCTATGGATCTTTCAGTACCCATATTATTTAGATTGTGGGAAATTATCAATCGCCCGGCGATATCGTAAATAGAAAGGTCTTGCAATTCCAGATTTTTCGGATTGCTTAAGATCACGTAGTCTGTTCCGGGGTTGGGGTACAATAATAGTGTGCGGAGGCCCGAATTATCATTCACGCCTAGCGGTAATTCAACCGTAAGTTCGAAGGTACAGCTTGCAATATTACCGTATTCATCTTCTGCAGTGAGTGTCACTGTATATACACCAACAGTGAGTTGAGTACCCGCAGCAGGACTCTGAGTAGTAATTACCACGGGATCTGTACAATTGTCTGTGGCAGTGGCTGCCCCGGTTCCGAAATAATCGGGTACTATATACATATTACCTGCTCCTGTCATAACAGTCTGGTCCGCAGGACAATTGATGGTTGGATCTTCAACGTCATTAACAGTTACATCAAAACTACAGGTGGCTGTATTTCCGCAGGCATCGGTAACTTCGAAAGTATTGGTGGTGGTCCCCACAGGGAAGGAACTTCCGGAGGCTAATCCCGCGGTCTGACTCGTGGTCACTCCGCCACAATTATCAGATACCGATGGAGCGGTGTAGTTCACAATCGCTTCGCATACACCTGTATCATTATTCACCGCAATATTTGCCGGACAAGTGATCACCGGATCTGTGGTATCAAGAACCGTGATGATTTGTACGCATGTCGCCGTATTTGTACAGGGGTCGGTCGCCGTCCATGTTCTCGTAATGACTTCGGTATTTCCACAACCGGAAACAGAAACATCTGAAAAAGTGAAAGCAACGGTTCCACAGTTATCCGATCCAGTCGCTGTTCCGGTATTAGTCGGAGAGGTGTCATCGCCACATTCCAATGTGACATTAACCGGACATGTGATCGATGGGGAGGTGGTATCTATTACCGTAATAGTTTGCGCACAATTAGCCGAATTTCCACACTCATCTGTCGATGTCCAAGTTCTTGTAATAACTTCGGTATTACCGCAACCAGCAGCCGAAGAATCGGCAAAAGTGATAGTAACGCTTCCACAACCGTCGGTTCCTGTTGCTGTTCCTGTGCTTGCCGGAGAAGTATCCCCACCACATTCAACAGAGACATTTGCAGGGCAGGTGACCGTTGGGAGTGTAGTATCCACAACCGTAATAGTTTGCGCACAATTAGCCGAATTTCCACACTCATCTGTCGATGTCCAAGTTCTTGTAATAACTTCGGTATTACCGCAACCAGCAGCCGAAGAATCGGCAAAAGTGATAGTAACGCTTCCACAACCGTC
>SMXJ01000161.1 GCA_004356305.1 Bacteroidota bacterium
ACATCCATACTTCTGGCGTTGAAGATGGAGAAGATAGTAACGCAAAGTTTTCAGAAAAAATGAAATAAAAGGTTCATTTTTTTGAAAACAACCACCCCTCCCTATAGCTATCGGGATATGTGTTAGCAGACTAATTTATAACCGTACCCACGGACATTGATGATCTGTACGTTTTCGTCTTTTTTGAGTTTTTTCCGAAGTTTACTTATAAATACATCCATACTTCTGGCGTTGAAGAAGTCGTCATCGCCCCATAATTTTTTGAGGATGATGGAACGGTCGAGTACATTATTTTTATTGTTGTTCAAATGATATAGCAAATGTGTTTCACGGTGGGTAAGTTTTATGGGGTCTTCAATTTTATACTGAAGAGTTTGCTGCTTAAACATAAAACTGTATTCCCCAATTTTAACTTCTCCAGCTTCGTCGTTGTTGATTTGATGAAGCAAATTTTTAATGCGCACGATCAGCTCTTCCATACTGAAAGGTTTTTTTAAGTAATCATTTCCACCATGTGTAAACCCTTCCACCACATCCTGAGTTTGTGATTTAGCAGTAAGGAAAATAATAGGGATGTGTTCATCTTGCATTCGAATTTCCCTGGCGAGTGTGAAACCATCTTTTTTGGGCATCATCACATCCAGGACCAACAATTGGGGTTTTTCTTTATAATACATTTCCAATGCTTCTACACCGTCTTTGCAAAAAAGAACATGAAAACCTTTGGTTTCCAGACTTTCCTTGACGATCTGTCCCAGTGCGGGTTCGTCTTCGGCCAGAAGAATCTTTACAAGACTATCCATTGGGAAGAGTGATTTTAAATGAAGTATTTGGTTTTATGCTAAGATCGATATTTCCTTTGTGTTTTTCAATGATCTTCTTACAATAGTACAAACCGATCCCAAAACCTTTTACATCATGGGTATTGCCTTTCGGTACTCGGTAGAATTTCTCGAAGATCTGTTTTTTATGGACTTCAGTAAGGGAAGTACCATTATCGCTAATAGTGATCTCTATATTGTTTTTTTGTCTTATTATTTCTACTGAAATGTCCTTCCCACCGTACTTTATCGCATTATCGATAATATTGTTGATGGCATTTTCAAAGTGAAAAACATCTATGGAGTAGGGTATATCTTCTTCAGAAAAAGAAAAGGAAATCGTTTTTTCACCCGCTGTAAATGCTTCATTTTGAGAAGCTAATTGAAGCAATTCAACCAAATTGTAGGTTTCAAAATCCAGTTCAAGTTTCTCACTGTCCAAAGTGGCCGTTTCCAGTAATTTCTCGACCATCATATTCAGTTTGTCAACTTGCTCCTTAGAGATCTTCGCATACCGGATATTCTTTTCTGAATCATTTTCGGTATTGAATTTCTGTATGGCTTCCATCGCTATTCCGATGGTGGCAAGGGGTGTTTTAAACTCGTGGGTGATATTACTTATAAGGTCGTTCTTAACTTCGGCGAGCTGTTTCTGTTGCCTGATGATCTTCAGTAAATACAATAAGCAAATTATCACACTGGCGACCAGTAAAAAGGAAAGCAAGATCCCAACCAGATTCTTCTTTAGTACCGCTAGTGTCACATTGGTGAAATGCGCCTTCAGGGTATTTCCATAAAAGAAATAAGGCGATTTAGAAACTGTTTCCAAACTGGCTTGTTCAATGATCTCAGGCCGCAATTTTTCGGTTTCCTGAAACATACCATAATGACTTAAACCATAATCCACTCCGATGTTTTTTCGGTCTAATTCCGCGGAAAAAAGACTATCAATTTTAGCTAGTGACAGGCGATCTTCCGCAATTGAAACAACAATTTTTGACGATAATTCGGTAATCGGATCTTTAGAATCACTAATGATCTCAAAAATGGAATGATTTAAATTTTCCATTCGAACGCTGTCGAAAATGGCTATATTAAAGTCCAGACTGTCTAATTTTCCATATTGTAAAATGGCTATTTCTTTTTTTGAAGAAAATTTTGTGTGAAACCGATCAAAGCAAGTATCGTTTAAAAACACGCCCCTTTTTCTTATTTGACTTATAGGAAAGTGCAAAGTATCGCCAAAAACTTGAAAAGAACCTTTGGTGGCGAGCTCTGTATAATACTGATCTACGGCGTTGTCTAAGCTGGTCTGCACATCGTTGGCTAACTGTTGTTTACCTACCTGATAATTTTTATAGTTCCAATATACCTGAATGCACAATGTCGCCAGGATCACCGCACTGATAAAGTAAAGGATGCTTTTGTATTTAAATCCGTTCATCGGTTCAAAAGTAATACCTTAAGTGGTTGTATACCAAATCGGTTAACACTCGTTAACATAGCTTAACTTTAATAAACATTACTAGTTCGCATATTTGCAGTGTAAAAATTTAAAATACCTTTATTATGAAAGTACTTATTAACCTGAGCTTAACGCTGTCATTCATGTTGTCCTCAATTGTCTATGGACAGGATATTCAAGGGATCGCGACCTATAAAACACAGCGAAAAATGGAAGTTGAATTGGATAGCTCCCATGTAAACGACGCCATGCGTGAACAGATCATGGTAATGCTGAAGAAACAATTTGAGAGAGAATATACGTTGGAGTTCACGAAAGATGAATCTATATACAAAGAGGAAGAGAAACTCGATGCTCCTCGAAATTCTATGTCGGGGGGGATGATGTTCGTGACCATAGGTGGGGGAGAAAGTGATATTTTATATAAGAACCTGGCAGAAAATCGTTTTGCAAATCAGAATGAAATGTTCAGTAAACAGTTCCTGATCAAAGATTCCATTGCGAGTCGGGAATGGAAACTTGAGAAAGAAACCAAGAATATTGGGCAATACAGCTGTTTTAAGGCCACATATACCTATGAACGTGAACCGATGAGAATGAGGACTTCCGGCACCGATGCTGAAACCGATTCTACCGATGAAGAGGAAGTTGAAATGGAAACGATCACAGTAACCGCTTGGTATACACCTCAAATACCGGTAAAGAATGGCCCGAGCAGTTATGATGGGTTGCCTGGATTGATACTGGAAATAGGTGACGGGGAGTTATCAATTTTATGTAGTAAAATAGTGCTCAATCCCAAAAACGGCTTAGCTATTAAAGAACCTCATAAAGGGAAAGTTGTTACTCAAGCTGCTTATGATGAGATCATGGAGAAAAAGTTGGCAGAAATGGAAGAACGTTTTGAAAGCGATGGCCGTCGAGGTGATGGAAATCATATTGAGATTCGTATTGGAGGGTAACATCGTATTAGGATTAAACCATTTTGAAACATGCTAGTCTAAGGATATTATGATAACTTCGAGTTCACATTCAAGTAAAAGACTATGAAAACAATATCCTTACTCACGATCTTACTTTTTTCGTTCTGCGGAATTGCCCAAAACATTAATGGAAAAGCTTATTACCAGTCCAAAACCACCATCGATATGGATAACTTTGGCTCCCGGGAGATGAGTGAAGACATGAAGAGGCAAATTGCTGAACGAATGAAAAACATGCTAGAAAAAACCTACATTCTTACTTTCAATACCAATGAGTCTATTTATAAGGAAGAAGAAAAACTGGAAGCAGGTGGAGGTAGTCGGGGGTTTGGTATGATGATGAGCAGTTTTTCTGCAGGGAAACAATATAAGAACCTAGCCGACAATCAGATTTTGGAAGAACGGGAGTTTTTTGGAAAACAATTTTTGATCAACGACACCATCACGAATTTGCAGTGGACGGTGGGGAAGGAGTCCAAACAAATTGGGCAGTATTTAGTGATCAAGGCTACAGCAATGAAGCGGGTCGATCCTAATGATTTCAGTATGGCAACACGCCGAAACCGGGATGGGGATGATGAGGAGAAAAAAGAAGGGGAGGAAGTGAAGGACAGTACTTCAACCAATTTGGATCCCTTCGATGAGATCGAAGTGCCCGAGGAAGTGCTGGTAACGGCGTGGTTTACACCGCAGATCCCGGTAAAAAACGGACCGGGGGAATACGCGGGATTACCGGGTTTGATCTTGGAAATGAGCATCGATAGAACCACCATCCTTTGCTCGAAAATAGTGTTAAATCTAAAGGAGGCCGATAAAATTGAAGCTCCGGACAGGGGAAAAGAAGTAACGCGGGAGGAGTACAACAAAATTGTAAAAGAAAAAATGGACGAAATGCGTGAAAACTTTCGGAGTGGTAGTGGTAGACGAGGCGGCAACCGAAGGTTTGGAGGGTAATTTCGTATAAACGATTAGCTAAACTATTTTAAGAACATCTCGACTGCGCTCGGGAAGACAGTTGTCAATTCGAGAGCCATGGAGACTTGCGCATCAATCAAAAAAAACTATGAAGCACATATTGCTTTTCGCGACATTATTTTTTACCGTTTTAATTTCAGCACAAACTATAAAAGTTCGTGGGACTATAAAAGATTCTCTTGGAAAACCCCTGGAGTTGGCAAACGTTATTGCTATCGTAGAAGCGACCGGGGATATCGAATCCTATGCCATAACTAATTTCGAAGGCCGCTTTCAATTGGATCTTTCAAAAAACAATTCCTATGTGTTGAAGGCAAGTTTTTTGGGGTATGAGACTACCGAAAAAGTATTGACGGTTCCCGAGGATGGAGAAAATATAATCGAGGATTTTGTATTGAAACGATCCACAGCCCTCCTCGATGGGGTTGAACTGGTCTATGAAATGCCGGTGACCGTTAGAGGCGATACCATTATCTATAATGTAGATTCCTTTAATCGTGGTGATGAACGAAAACTGGGTGATGTACTGAAAAACCTGCCAGGAGTTGAAGTAAATGATGATGGTGAAATAGAAGTAGAAGGAAAAAGGGTTTCCAAAGTTATGGTGGAAGGGAAAGATTTTTTTGACGGCGATTCAAAATTAGCTACCAAAAACATCCCGGCAGATGCTGTAGATAAAGTGGAAATATTACGTAATTACAATGAGGTGGATCAAATGCGAGGCCTTGGAAACGATCGGGATAATATTGCGATCAATATCAAACTTAAAGAGGGGAAAAAGAACTTTTGGTTTGGAGAAGTAACCGCCGGCGCAGGAATTGACGATGAATCGGAAGGACGCTATCTAGTACATCCGAAACTTTTTTACTACAGCCCAGATTACAGCATTAATATTATAACCGATTTTAACAATATTGGCGAGGTACCCTTCACTTTCAGAGATTACTTTAATTTCACCGGTGGCTTTCGGAACTTTAATCGCGGTGGGGGAACCAACTTTAATATTCGCCAAAGTGATCTGGGTTTTGCTATCGCGCAGAACAACCGTGCCAATTCGATCGAAACAAATTTTCTGGCAGGGAATTTTAGTTGGAGAGCAACGCAAAAATGGGATGTAAGTGGTTTTGCCATCCTAAGCGATAACAAAACCAATATAGTGACCAATGCGATTCGCCAATACATTTCAACAGGGACGATCGAAAATACAAGTAGTGATACCGATCAGCGAAATCAATTAGGAATGTTGAAATTGAGTAGTGTTTATAAGCCTAATGCAAATTTTCAGTTTGATTATGACGCTTTGATAAAAACTTCGAAGCAGACCGAAGTAGCCAATACGTTGTCTGAGTTCGGCGGATTTACAAACGATATTTCAGAAGGAAAAGAAAACAAACCATTTTCGATAAATCAAAACGCGAATGCTTATTATACCTTAAACGACGACAATATTTTTGCGGGGCAAGTACAGTATCTATGGCAAGATGAAGACCCGTTTTACAATGCGATTTCCGACTTGCTTCCGTTTCCGGGGATTTTGCCAGTGGATACTCTTCAGAATAGATTTAATATCAATCAGCAGAAAAATATAAAGACCCATAAGCTTGATGCGAAGGTGGATTACTACTATTTGCTGAACAATACGAGCAACATCAATTTGACATTAGGGACTACGTTGAGCAATCAACAATTCAACTCAAATATTTTTCAGTTGTTGGATAATGGTAATCGGAATGATTTGGTGCGAACACCCGTCATTGATGGGGAAACCCAACCCTTAGTGAATGATGTTGAGTATGGATTTTCCGACATCTTTTTAGGATTTCACTATAAGGTAAAAACCGGGAAATTTATCTTTACACCCGGAGCGACATTACATAATTACACTATTAAGAATACGCAATTGGGTACTTCTGAAAAACAAAATGACTGGATGATCCTACCTGATGTCAACGTATTTTTCGAAATAAAAAAGAGTGAGAGCATCCGGTTTAACTACGATATCTCCGCCAGATACACCGATGTGAATGATTTTGCTGAGGCTTTCGTTTTTAATAATTATAACCGGCTTTATCGCGGAAACCGTTTCTTAGAGAACTCATTGGCGCATAATTATAATTTGAGCTATTTCAGCTTCAATATGTTCAATTATACCAATGTAAGTGGTTCTTTAAACTACAGTCGCACCCTTGAAGGGATTAAAAACAACACCAATATCGTGACGATCAATCAGGTGACCACCCCCGTGAATATCGATAGTAATTTTCCGGATGAGACCTTTTCGGCTAATGGGCGTTTCAGTAAGAGAATAAAAAAGATCCAGTTTAGGCTCAGTGGGAATTTATCGTTTATAAAGTCGAACAATCTTATTGGAGAAAGGGTACTTGATGATATGGGGAATATAATTGGGGAGACACCAACTATACAGACCAGTGAGAGTTTTACCCAAAATTACCGTACAAGTGTTCGCAGTAGTTTCAGGGAATGGCCAAATTTTGAGGTGGGTTATAATTATACCGTAAATAATTACGATAATGGTGGATTGGAACAAACCTTTTACACCAATCGTCCGTTTGCGAATATCGACGTGAATTTCTTGAAACGCTTTTCGTTG
The DNA here is from genome assembly GCA_004356305.1 of Bacteroidota bacterium. GTDB lineage: Bacteria > Bacteroidota > Bacteroidia > Flavobacteriales > Flavobacteriaceae > Aureisphaera. The sequence goes on from SMXJ01000161.1 coordinate 6,856, forward strand.
ATCGCCAATTGGGATTTTTACAATTATAGAGATAAGGCCAAAACGATCCAAAACGAGTATACATTCTTCAATGCCACCGTTTATTATAAAAAAGGGGATAGCCCATGGGAATTTTCGGTCCAGGCTACCAATATTTTGAATACGGAATTTATCAATAGTGATAGTTTTAACGACCAATTCTTTACTACGAATCAATATTTTATCTTACCGCGTATCCTGATGTTAGTCGTAACCTATGATTTATAAATAGCGTCAACTCTTCGCGGAAAAGGGTGAAACACACGGCAGAAGGGATGGTTTCTACTGAATTTGGCGTTACAA
>SMXJ01000162.1 GCA_004356305.1 Bacteroidota bacterium
TTGGGACGGACCCATTCCACATGTCTACCGTTGGCCATACGATTATAGTAAAATGAACAAAGACGATAGTGATTATGTTGTGCCTGGACAGGACTTCGCACCGCAATCATTGCCCCTTCAGGATAACGAAGAGGAAATGCATCATTAGGAGAAATTTATAGTTTACAAAAAGCCCTTTCGATCCCCATCCCGACAACTATCGGAACCGTTGAAACTTCGGAAGGCTTTTCTCATTTTGTTTTATAGGGCCAGCAAAACACTTCGTATATTTGTGTTATGATTGAACACCTGGATCCCGCCGGCGAGCATTTAACTCCGCAAGAAATTGAATTAGAAAAGAAACTAAGACCATTATCGTTCGATGATTTTTCAGGTCAGGCCCAGATTATAGAAAACCTGCAAGTCTTTGTACAAGCAGCAAAGTTGAGGGATGATGCCTTGGATCACACACTTTTTCATGGTCCTCCCGGATTGGGAAAAACGACGCTTGCCTTTATTCTGGCAAACGAACTGGAAGTGAATATACGCGTAACATCAGGACCCGTTTTGGATAAACCGGGTGATCTTGCCGGACTGTTGACTAATCTTGATAAACGGGATGTCCTTTTTATCGATGAAATTCATCGGTTGAGTCCCATTGTGGAGGAGTATCTGTATTCCGCCATGGAGGATTACAGGATCGATATCATGATCGAGTCAGGCCCGAATGCACGTTCAGTTCAAATTGATTTGGAGCCATTTACTTTGATAGGCGCCACCACTCGATCGGGTTTATTGACGGCGCCTATGCGGGCGCGTTTTGGGATCTCTTTACGACTTAATTATTACACCACCGAACTGCTCACCACCATTGTACAACGAAGTTCAGGTATTTTGGATGTGCCAATCACCATGGAGGCTTCTATCGAAATAGCAGGGCGAAGCCGGGGAACACCTCGTATTGCCAATGCACTGTTGAGAAGGGTTCGGGACTTCGCACAAATTAAAGGAGATGGAAATATCGATATAAAAATGGCCAAATACGCTTTGGAACAACTCAATGTGGATGCTCATGGTCTGGATGAGATGGATAATAAAATTCTCTCTACCATAGTCGATAAGTTCAAAGGTGGTCCTGTTGGAATTACAACCTTGGCTACGGCAGTTTCAGAGAGTAGTGAAACCATTGAAGAAGTGTACGAGCCATTTCTCATTCAGCAGGGTTTTATTATGCGAACTCCCAGGGGGCGGGAAGTGACGGAGGCTGGATATAAGCATTTAGGTAAACGAAAGAGCCCTGGCCAGGGTGGGTTGTTTTAATGAGTATGGCAGTGATGAAAAAACAGCTGATCACATCTTTTCTACGGAAATTTAAAATATTACACTTAGCGGATAAGACACGATTTTATATTCAAAAGTATAAGAACAATAAGGCGAATAAAAAGTTTAAGGCTGAACACCCGGAAGTTAAATTGCCACCGGATTATCTGATCTATGAGTCATTTCAATTAAATTATCATAAATATTATGTGCAAAGCAAAGAAGCTGCAAGGAAGTTGGTACGACATTTTTCAAAACACATAGATCTAAAAGACAAAAAAATATTGGACTGGGGATGTGGCCCCGGTAGGATCATCAGGCATTTCCCGGAAATAGTTGGTAACGGCTGTTCCTACTATGGAACCGATTATAATGTCAGGTCTATAAACTGGTGTTCCCACAATTTAAAGGAAATTAGTTTCAATAAGAACACCCTGGAGGCCAGCTTGCCTTATGATGATAATTTCTTCGACGTGATCTATGGCTTGTCTATCTTTACACATCTTTCTGAAGAAATGCACAACCATTGGTATGACGAATTGTATCGTGTATTGAAGCCTCAGGGAATTATGCTTTTGACAACCCAGGGTGACACCTATAAACCAAAGATGACGCCTGTAGAGTTGGATCTATACAACAAGGGTCAACTGGTGGTTCGCGGAAAAGTGAAGGAAGGACATCGTATATTTTCGGCCTTTCAGCCCAAACGATTTATGGAAACTTTATTTTCGAATGCAACCATAGTCGACCATATTGAATTATCAGCTGTTGGAAAATGGTATCCACAGGATAAATGGATTATCAAAAAATAAGAATTTATATTTCTGAAATCGAACGATAGCACAAAAATGTCCATTGAAAAAAATACACAACGCATCAAAGCCGAAGCCCAGCGCCTCGGTTTTCTTTCCTGTGGGATCAGTAAGGCCGGGTTTTTAGAAGAAGAAGCCCCGAGATTAGAATCCTGGCTAAACCGGAACATGCACGGTGAGATGGCATATATGGAAGATCATTTTGACAAACGTCTGGATCCAACAATACTAGTTCCCGATTCCAAAAGTGTTATATCCTTATTACTTAATTATTATCCCGGGGAAACTCAAAACGAAGACTCTTTTAAGATCTCTAAATATGCCTACGGAACAGATTATCATTATGTCATAAAGGACAAACTCAAGGCGTTGCTTTATTTTATTGAAACTGAAATTGGCGCAGTGCACGGCCGGGCCTTTGTGGATTCGGCTCCGGTCTTGGACAAGGCGTGGGCAGCAAAAAGTGGTTTGGGATGGATGGGAAAACACACCAACTTACTGACGAAGAAAGTTGGTTCTTTCTATTTTATAGCCGAGTTAATACTCGACCTTGACCTGGAATATGACACCCCGGCAACCGATCACTGTGGAAGTTGTACGGCCTGTATCGACGCATGTCCCACGCAAGCCATTGTGGAACCCTATGTGGTCGATGGCAGTAAATGCATCTCCTATTTTACCATCGAATTGAAAAATGAAATACCTTCCGCCCTCTCAGGGCAATTTGATGATTGGATGTTTGGCTGTGATATTTGTCAGGATGTATGCCCCTGGAATAAATTCAGTAAACCACATCAGGAACCCCTGTTTGAACCAAAGCCTGAATTGCTTTCTATGTCGAAAAAAGAATGGGTAGATATTTCCGAAGAGGTGTTTCAGCAGTTATTTAGGAAAAGTGCTGTAAAACGGGCTAAATTTTCCGGATTAAAGCGAAACATAAATTTTTTGAAATAAGTTTCCTTATTTCTGTCACTCCGTTACCTTTGTAAGTCTCGTTAACCAACAATTTATGAGTAAACAAAGCAAGCGTCGCGAGGCTTTACGATACCATGCCAAGCCCAGACCGGGGAAAATTCAGGTAGTTCCCACAAAAAGATATGCGACCCAAAGGGATCTGGCTTTAGCCTATAGCCCCGGAGTAGCTGAACCTTGCCTGGAAATAGACAAGGAAGTTGACAATGTCTATAAATACACCAATAAGGGAAACCTGGTTGCCGTAATAACTAATGGAACCGCAGTTCTTGGCTTGGGGAATATCGGTCCGGAAGCCTCCAAACCTGTGATGGAAGGTAAGGCATTACTCTTTAAGATCTTTGCAGATATAGATGTGTTCGATATTGAAATAAATACAGAGAATGTAGAAGAGTTTATCGCCACGGTAAAAAACATCGCGCCTACCTTTGGAGGCATCAACCTGGAAGACATAAAAGCCCCCGAGGCTTTTGAGATCGAAAGACGATTGAAAGAAGAACTGGACATTCCAGTAATGCATGACGATCAACATGGTACGGCAATTATTTCAGCAGCCGCTTTGTTAAACGCGCTTGAAATGACCGGGAAAGATATATCCAAAGTTAAAATAGTCATTAGCGGCGCAGGTGCAGCGGCAGTTTCTTGTACACGATTGTATAAAGCTTTTGGAGCCAGATCAGAAAACATAGTCATGGTGGATAGTAAAGGGGTGATACGCGAGGGTCGTGCCGATCTTTCCGAAGAAAAAGCAGAATTTGCCACAGCTCGAAAAATAGACACCCTCGAAGATGCTATGAAAGATGCCGATGTTTTTATAGGTCTTTCAATTGCAGACATAGTCACTCCAAATATGCTGCTGATGATGGCTAAAAACCCTATAGTTTTTGCCATGGCAAATCCCGACCCTGAAATACGATACGATATTGCCGTAAAAACCCGCGACGATATCATCATGGCCACCGGGAGAAGTGATCATCCCAATCAGGTGAATAATGTACTTGGTTTTCCATTTATTTTTAGAGGGGCATTGGATGTGAGGGCGACTAAGATCAATGAAGCGATGAAAATGGCTGCCGTTAAAGCATTGGCCGAATTGGCAAAGGAACCTGTACCGGAACAGGTGAATATTGCTTATAGCGAAACCAAACTAAATTTTGGTAAAGATTATATTATACCAAAGCCGTTTGATCCAAGGCTTATTACTACCATTCCTCCGGCGGTTGCGAAAGCCGCTATAAAAAGTGGTGTGGCTACAGAACCTATTGATGATTGGGACAAATACACAGAAGAACTATTGGAGAGAATGGGTAGTGAAAACAAAATTACCCGCCTGTTAACGGATCGTGCTAAAACTGATCCAAAACGAATTGTTTTTGCGGAAGCAGATCATCTCGATGTGATGAAGGCTGCCCAAATTGTACATGAAGATGGCATTGCAATACCTATATTGTTAGGAAGAGAGTCGGTTATTAAGGAGCTAATGGAGGAGCTTGAATTCGAAGCAGACCTCGAGATCATCGATCCTAAAAGCGATGAGCAATCTGAAAAGCTGGAAAAATATGCGATTGAATATTGGAAACGGAGAAAACGAAATGGAGTAACATTGTTTGATGCAAAACGGCTCATGCGTGAGCGTAATTATTTCGCGGCAATGATGTTGAATGAAAAAGACGCCGATGGAATGATCTCCGGCTATGCCAGAGCCTATCCTACGGTAATAAGACCGGTTTTAGAAACCATAGGGAAATTTGATGGAGTCGATAGGGTGGCAACAACTAACTTAATGTTGACCAGCAAAGGCCCTTTATTTATTTCAGATACGTCCATTAATATAAACCCTACGGCAAAAGAATTGGCCAATATTGCACAAATGACCAATTATACGGTAAAAATGTTTGGTTTAGTACCGGTGATTGCAATGATCTCGTATGCGAATTTTGGTTCATCAAAGGATCCACACGCGGCTAAGGTTCGTGAAGCTGTGAAATTGCTCCATAAATCGAACCCGGATATGATAGTCGATGGAGAATTGCAGACCGACTTTGCCTTGAACGCCGAGATGCTGAAAAGTAAATTCCCTTTTTCGAAATTGGCAGGTAATAAAGTGAACGCGCTGGTGTTTCCAAATTTGGATTCGGCCAATAGCAACTACAAGATGCTCAAAGAGCAAAAAGGGGTAGAATCTATAGGGCCTATTATGCTGGGGATGAAAAAACCCGTACATATTCTTCAGTTGGGAGCCCAGGTAGAAGAGATCGTAAACATGACTGCCATCGCCGTGGTCGATGCACAACAAAAAGAGAAGCATGAAATTGAAGAAAACAGAAGAAAAATGAAATAAAAATGGGGGTATTTTCGTATTCGTAAATATTCGCAGATGCAAATATTTATGCTATATTTGGACTAATAACCTGATGTGAAAGAATGATCACCCATTTAGAGGGCAGAATAGTCGAGAAGAACCCAACCGACGTTGTAATAGATTGTAATGGTGTGGGTTATTTTTTGAACATATCACTGCATACATTTTCGCAACTCCCCAACACTGAAAATGTCAAGTTATTCACGCACCTTCAAATTCGAGATGATGCCCATACTTTGTATGGGTTTTCAAGCATTATTGAGCGTGAAATTTTTCGATTGTTGATCTCAGTTTCCGGTGTGGGAGCAAATACAGCAAGAACAATGCTGTCATCACTTTCACCGGGACAGATAAGAGAGGCGATCGCTAGTGAGGATGTCGTCACTATTCAGTCTGTGAAAGGGATTGGAGCCAAAACGGCCCAGCGTATAGTTTTGGATATCAGGGATAAGATTTTAAAAGTATATGGCTTGGAGGATGTTTCTGTCATTTCGAGCAATACGATGAAAAATGAAGCGTTATCAGCTTTGGAGACACTTGGCTTTGTCCGTAAACATGCGGAAAGAGCCTGTGATATGGTTTTGAGAGATAATCCGAAAGCCACTGTTGAAACCATTATTAAAGAAGCTTTAAAAAAATTGTAAAAATTGATCGCAAAAAATTACTATTACAAAAATAGCTTAGCTAAACTTATATTATTCGGAGTTATATTATTTGGGGCGACATCTGCTATCTCCCAAGATACTACGGCTACAGGGTCCACGATGGGCCGTATGGATCTACCTAATCCCCCCAGCATTCAGGACCTATATACATACGACCCGATTACCGAAAGATATATACTAACCCGAACAATAGGCGACTTCATTATTTCTTATCCTATCATTCTTACTCCCGAAGAATACGAGGAACTGATACTGAGGGAACAAATGAAGGCCTACTTTAAAGAAAAGATAGATGCCGCAGATGGACGAAAAGAAGGTGCAGAAGAAGCGCAAAAAAATCTTCTGCCAACTTTTTATGTGAATTCCAGTTTCTTTGAGACGGTTTTCGGAGGGAACACTATTGAAGTGATTCCACAAGGTACGGTGGAGATGGATTTGGGTCTTTTATATACGAAGCAAGACAACCCTACATTTTCACCCAGGAACCGGAGTAATTTATCATTCGATTTTGACCAAAGAATTAGCCTGAGTTTGTTGGGTAAGGTAGGAGAGCGACTTCAGGTAACAGCTAATTACGATACTCAATCAACCTTCGATTTTCAGAATATCATAAAACTCGAATATACACCTACCGAAGATGATGTCATTCAGAAGATCGAAGTAGGTAATGTGAGCATGCCCCTTAACAGTACCTTAATCCAAGGGGCACAAAGTCTATTCGGGGTAAAAACAGAATTGCAATTTGGAAAAACTACTATTACAGCAGTATTTTCGGAACAAAAATCGGAAACAAGGTCGGTAAGAGCCGAAGGAGGAGCCACCATAACCGATTATGAACTATTCGCTTTGGATTATGATGAGAATCGTCATTTCTTTTTAGCGCATTACTTCAGAGATAATTATGATCGCGTACTCATACAGTATCCTTTTATAAATTCCAGTGTTCAGGTCAAAAGGGTTGAAGTATGGATAACCAACAGAAACACCACTACCAATGACGTTCGAAATATTGTAGCTCTTCAGGATATAGGAGAATCAGATCCTACCAATATTGGCTTGCTTGTGCCACCAGGAGGTTTTATCAATCGCCCGAAAAATTCATTCCCCGATAACATGAATAACGATTTTAATCCCTTCGGAATAGATGACCCCGGCGTACAATCTGTTTTAAATGAAGCCATAAGAGATATCGCAACTGTTCAGGATGGTTTCAGTGGGGTTCCGGTTAGAGATGGAATTGATTATGTTACTTTGGAAAATGCGCGAAAATTGCAACCTAACGAGTATCAGCTTAATTCGCAGCTGGGTTATATCTCCTTGAATCAGCGCTTGAATAACGATGAGGTTCTGGGGGTAGCATTTCAGTTTACCGTAAATGGAAAGGTTTTTCAGGTAGGTGAGTTTTCAACAGACGGTGTAGAAGCCACTACCGGGGAGTTTAATAATGGTGAAGGTAATCAAGGGGGCCAAGGAGGTCAAGGCGGAGGAATAGGAATCGGTGAATTGGGTATTTCACAAAACCTCGTTGTAAAATTATTGAAAAGTAACATCACGATTGTAAGTGAACCCGTTTGGGATATTATGATGAAAAA